>NZ_JACVVF010000028.1:0-65756 GCF_016648095.1 Pseudomonas sp. S32 | reverse complement strand
CGCGCGGCGCATCGCGAGCTTTGCTCGCTCCTACGTTTGTTTCGGGCCAATGATGCCTGGGGCATTGGCGCGCGTACGCTTTGGCGCATGGCGCGGGGCCATCACAAGGTCTTGTCAGCCCCAGGCCCGATCATCCGCGCCAGCCCCAGATTTTTCAGGGCCAGTTGCAACGAGCTGTGGATAACTTGCGGGTTGTCGTGGCTCATTGCTTCGGCCAGCAGCTCCCTGGCCTTGACCATGTCGACCTGACGCAACATCCACTTCACCTTCGGCAGGTTGGTGGCGTTCATCGACAGGCTGTCGAAACCCATGGCCATCAACAGGATCGCCGCAGCCGGGTCACCGGCCATTTCGCCGCAGATGCTCACGGGCTTGCCTTCACCGTGTGCGTCACGCACTACGGTACTGAGCGCCTGCAGCACCGCCGGGTGCAGGTAGTCGTACAAATCCGCCACACGCGGGTTGTTGCGGTCCACCGCCAGCAGGTACTGGGTAAGGTCGTTGGAACCCACCGACAGGAAGTCCACCTGCCGCGCAAGCTCTTTGGTCTGGTACACCGCGGCCGGGATTTCTACCATCACCCCCACCGGTGGCATCGGCACGTCAGTGCCTTCGTCACGCACTTCGCCCCAGGCGCGGTGGATCAGGTGCAAGGCCTCTTCCAGCTCGTGGATGCCCGAGATCATCGGCAGCAGAATACGCAGGTTGTTCAGGCCCTCGCTGGCCTTGAGCATGGCCCGGGTCTGAACCAGGAAGATTTCCGGGTGGTCGAGGGTGACGCGGATGCCACGCCAGCCCAGGAAGGGGTTGTCTTCCTTGATCGGAAAGTACGAAAGCGCCTTGTCGCCGCCGATGTCCAGCGTACGCATGGTGACCGGGAGCGGGTGGAACGCCGCCAATTGCTCGCGGTAGATCGCCAGCTGCTCTTTCTCGCTGGGGAAGCGCTGGTTGATCATGAACGGCACTTCGGTGCGGTACAGGCCTACCCCTTCGGCGCCGCGCTGCTGCGCGCGCGCCACGTCCGCCAGTAGGCCAGTGTTCACCCACAACGGCATGCGGTGGCCGTCCGGGGTCACGCACGGCAGCTCACGCAGGGCGTCCAGGCCCTTGGCCAGCTGGCGCTCCTCCTCCACCACATCGCTGTACTGCTTGCGCAGCACCTCGCTGGGGTTGGTGTACACCTCGCCCTTGTAACCGTCGACGATCAGTTCGATACCGTCGACCTTGGAGTACGGCAGGTCAACCAGGCCCATCACCGTGGGGATACCCATGGCCCGGGCCAAAATCGCCACGTGGGAGTTGCCCGAGCCCAGTACCGAAACCAGGCCCACCAGCTTGCCTTCAGGCACTTCGCCCAGCATGGCCGGGGTTAGCTCTTCACTCACCAGGATGGTGTTTTCGGCATACACCAGCGACTGCGAACGCGCCTGTTGCAGGTAGGCCAGCAGCCGCCGCCCCAGGTCCTTGACGTCAGAGGCACGCTCACGCAGGTAGTCATCGTCCATCAGCTCGAAGCGGTTGACGTGCTCGCCCACCACCTGGCGCAGGGCGCCCTGGGCCCACTGGCCGGTGCGGATCACATCGCGCACCTCGCCACCCAGGGCCGCGTCCTCGAGCATCATCAGGTACACATCGAACAGCGCCCGCTCTTCGGGGCGCAGCTGGGTAGCCAGCTTGGCGGACAGCTTGCGCATGTCGGCACGCACGCCCTCGAGGGCGTTGTGGAACAGGGCCAGTTCAGCGTCGATGTCTTCGACAGTTTTGTCCGGCACCACTTCCAGGTCGGCGGGCGGCAACATGACCACGGCACGCCCCACGGCAGCACCCGGCGAGCCCGGTACGCCGACAAAGCGCGCTTCCTGGATGCCCTTGCCCTGTCGGCCGAGGCCGCGGATGGAGCCAGTGGCTTCGGCGTGGGCGATTACCCCCGCCAGCTGGGCACTCATGGTGACCAGGAAGGCTTCCTCACCTTCGTCGAACTGGCGCCGCTCCTTCTGCTGGATGACCAATACCCCCACCACACGACGGTGATGGATGATGGGGGCGCCCAGGAACGATGCAAACCTCTCTTCGCCGGTTTCGGCAAAGTAACGGTAGCGCGGGTGGGCAGCGGCGTTTTCCAGGTTGAGCGGCTCTTCCCGGGTGCCCACCAGGCCCACCAGGCCTTCGTTGGGCGCCATGCTGACCTTGCCGATGGAGCGCTTGTTGAGGCCTTCGGTCGCCATCAGCACGAAGCGGTTGGTTTCCGGGTCGAGCAGGTAAACCGAGCAGACCTGGCTGCCCATGGCTTCCTTGACACGCAAGACAATGATCCCCAACGCCGACTTGAGATCTTTGGCGGAGTTCACTTCCTGGACGATCTTGCGCAGCGTATTGAGCATGGCTCGGGGTCGAACTCCGTCGTCAGTCGCGCGTCAGAAGACGCGGTGCTAGCTCTTTCAGGGCGCGGCGGTAAACCTCGCGCTTGAATGTCACAACCTGCCCCAGCGGGTACCAGTAACTCACCCAGCGCCAGCCGTCGAATTCCGGCTTGCCGGTCAGGTCCATGCGCACCCGCTGTTCATTGCTGATCAGCCGCAGCAGGAACCACTTCTGTTTCTGGCCGATGCACAGGGGCTGGCTGTGGGTACGCACCAGCCGCTGGGGTAAACGATAACGCAACCAGCCACGGGTGCAGGCAAGAATTTCTACATCGTCGCGTTCAAGGCCAACTTCTTCGTTCAGCTCGCGGTACAGGGCATCTTCCGGCGTCTCGTCAGGGTTGATACCACCCTGGGGAAATTGCCAGGCATCCTGGTTGATCCGGCGAGCCCATAACACCTGCCCGGAATCATTCGTAAGAATGATCCCTACATTGGGGCGAAAACCATCCGGGTCGATCACGGCAGCAACCTCGCAAACGCATGTCACCGCATTGTTCCACAAAGCCTGCGAGCGCAGCAACGCGCCTGCCCGGCTTATATGCAGCAAGGGCTGCGGGATAGCCAGCCTGGGTGCTTGCCAACCTGCCCAGTTGCCTCACAGGTACGGTTCAGACCGGCTTGGCGCCCATCAGCCCGGCGATGGACAGGAAGCACAGCCCGCTGAACAGCGACAGCGCCAAGGTGTAGCGCAAACCCACGGCCTGCGCCTTGCGCAAGCGGTTCAGGCGCAGCAACAGCCAGGCTGCGGCAAAAGCGCCCAAGGTATACAGCACGCTAGAGGCCAGCAGCCAGGTCTGCCCCAGCGGCCAGCCAACCAGGTGCACCAGCCACCAGCCGGTGAACGGCATGCTGACAAGGCACACGGCCATGACCAGCCAGACGAAGATCAGCGGGCGCTGCAACAACCTGGCCCAGGGCTGTGGGTCGCCCTTTCGGTAAGCACGCAGGGTCCACAAGGCAAGCCCTGCGGCCCCCAGCAGCAAGAGCACGGTGGCGATCACATGGAGCGTCTTGAGGGTGGTCAGGTGTTCCATCTCGTGTGTCCTTTGGCCTGCGGTGCACGCCCAAGCTTAGCCGTTCAGCCCAGGAACAGCTTGTAGGCCGGGTTTTCGGTTTCGTCCCAGTAGGGGTAGCCGATCTTGGCGAGCGCCGCAGGCACCAGGTGACGCTCCTCTTCCGGCACCTGCAGCCCCGCCACCACGCGCCCGTCTGCCGCCCCGTGGTTGCGGTAGTGGAACATGGAGATGTTCCAGCGCCCCCCCAGCTTGTCGAGGAAGTTGAACAGCGCGCCTGGCCGCTCCGGGAACTCGAAGCGCAGTACCATTTCGTCGCTGGCGCCCGCCGAATGGCCGCCGACCATGTGGCGGATGTGCAACTTGGCCAGTTCGTTGTCGGTAAGGTCGGTCACCGGGAAGCCTTGATCCACCAGTTGCTGCACCAGGGCGGCACGTGGGTCGTTTTCCGGGTGGGTTTGCACGCCGACGAAGATGTGGGCTTCGTCGGAGGTATGCTTGCGGTAGTTGAACTCGGTGATCTGCCGCTTGCCGATCGCTTCGCAGAACGCCTTGAAGCTGCCTGGCCGCTCCGGGATGGTCACGGCGATGATCGCCTCGCGCTTTTCACCCAGCTCGGCTCGTTCGGCCACATGGCGCAGGCGGTCGAAATTGACGTTGGCGCCTGAGTCGATGGCCACCAGGGTGTGGCCCGTCACGCCATACATTTCCACGTAGCGCTTGATACCGGCCACACCCAGTGCCCCGGCAGGCTCGGTGATGGAGCGGGTATCGTCGTAGATATCCTTGATGGCGGCGCAAATTTCATCGGTGCTGACGGTGACCACTTCGTCCACATGGTGACGGCAGATATCGAAGGTGTGCTGGCCGATCTGCGCCACCGCCACGCCATCGGCGAACAAGCCCACCTGCGGCAGCACCACCCGCTCACCTGCAGCCATCGCCGCCTGCAGGCAGTTGGAGTCGTCCGGTTCCACGCCGATCACCTTGATGTCGGGGCGCAGGTACTTCACGTAAGCGGCAATGCCGGCAATCAGGCCCCCGCCGCCCACGGGCACGAAGATGGCATCCAGCCGGCCAGGGTGCTGGCGCAGGATTTCCATGGCCACGGTGCCCTGCCCGGCAATGGTGTGCGGGTCATCGTACGGGTGGATGTAGACGAAGCCCTTCTCGTCGACCAGTTTCAGCGAGTAGGCCAGTGCCTCGGGGAAGGAGTCGCCGTGCAGCACCACCTTACCGCCCCGCGAGCGCACGCCCTCGATCTTGATCTCGGGGGTGGTCTTGGGCATCACGATGGTTGCCTTGATGCCCATTTCCCGCGCCGCCAGGGCCAGGCCCTGAGCGTGGTTGCCAGCCGATGCCGTGACAACGCCCCGGGCCAGCTCCTGCGGGGTCAGTTGCGCCAGCTTGTTGTAGGCCCCGCGGATCTTGAACGAGAACACCGGCTGCAGGTCTTCGCGCTTGAGCAGGATCTGGTTACCCAGGCGTGCGCTGAGCTGCCCGGCAGGCTGCAACGGGGTTTCGACGGCAACGTCATAGACGCGCGAGGTGAGGATCTTCTTGACGTACTGTTCGAGCATCTGGAAAGCATCACTGGGCCGCGGGACAAGGCCTGGAAGTCTACCCCAGCGCTACGTCGGGCGACCACAGCAAAGCCCTGCAAGCCGTTATACTAGGCCCCTTTGAAAACGCCCTGCCCCATTTCGGAGCCCGCATGACCCAGGACCAACTCAAACAGGCCGTCGCCCAGGCCGCTGTCGACTTCATTCTGCCCAAGCTGGATGAAAAGAGCGTTGTCGGCGTCGGGACCGGCTCCACCGCCAACTTCTTCATCGACGCCCTGGCCCAGCACAAGGCCGCCTTCGATGGCGCCGTCGCCAGCTCCGAGGCTACCGCGCAGCGCCTGAAGGGCCATGGCATTCCGGTATTCGAGCTGAACAGCGTCAGCGAACTGGAGTTCTACGTGGACGGCGCCGACGAGAGCGACGAGCACCTGAACCTGATCAAGGGCGGTGGCGCAGCCCTGACCCGCGAGAAAATCGTCGCGGCGGTCGCCAAAACCTTCATCTGTATCGCCGACGGCAGCAAGCTGGTGCCTGTGCTGGGCGCTTTCCCGCTGCCGGTCGAGGTCATCCCCATGGCCCGCAGCCACGTGGCGCGCCAGCTGGTAAAGCTGGGCGGCGACCCGGTGTACCGTGAAGGTGTGGTCACCGACAACGGCAACGTGATCCTCGATGTGCACAACCTGCAGATCACCAACCCGGTCGAGCTGGAAGCACAGATCAATGCCATCGTCGGCGTGGTAACCAATGGCCTGTTCGCCGCTCGCCCGGCAGACCTGCTGCTGCTGGGCACCGCCGATGGCGTGAAGAGCCTGAAAGCCGAATAAGCCTGGGTGGGGCTGGGGCGCGGCCCCGCCGGTTCATGGGGCCGGCAGCTTGAACACGTAGAACAGGTTCGGCTCGCTGACCATATAAAGGGTGCCGGCATCGTCCATCGCCACGCCCTCCGCCTGCGGCACCGTCGCCTTCAGCCCATGGGCACCCTTGCGTAAAGACAGGGTGCTCAGCGGCTTGCCTTGTACATCCAGCTCCAGCAGCAGGCGCGACTCGTCCGACAGCGCCAGCAGGTGCCCGCTGCGCTCATCGAACTGCAAGCTGGACAGGTCGCGTACAAACAGCCGCGCATCGCGTTTGCTGTCCTGAACCACGTTCACGGCGTAGGGCTGCTGCGGGTTGTCGTGGGGGAACCCGTGTACCTCGTAGATCAGCATCGGGTCCCGCTCCTTGGCCACGAACAGGCGCTTGCCGGCAGAATCGTAGGCCAGCCCTTCGAAGCCCTTGTTGCCATTCAGGCCGATGCCCAAGGTAAGCTGCTCGGCATCGGCCGCGTCCAGAAACGGGGTGTCATCCTGCAGCCGCACACGGATCAGCCGTTGCTGGCGTTCATCAGTGATGACGTAGCTGTTGGGCCCCACGTACTCGACCGCCTCAGGGTCACCAAAGCCGGTCAGCGGCACGCGGCGCAGAATGCGCCCCTCGAGCGACAGCTCGATCAGTTCGGAACGGGCATTGGTGACGGTAAACAGGGTTTTGCGGTCCGGGTCATAGGTCAGCGCCGAAAGGTCGTCGTCCAGCCCCTCCACCGGCCGGGCTTCCACCGCTACCCGGTAACGGTCCAGGCCGATGCCCTGTTCGGCAGGGTGCCACCAGGCCTTGAGGTTGAACCAGGCGCGCTCGAAAAGACGCAGCTCCTGCCCTGCCCAACCGAGCACGAGCAGGCACAGGGCCACGGGGATCAACGACAAACGCAGGTAGCGGGGCATGCGGGCAGGCTCGACGAAAGGTGACGAATCTAACCACAGACAACTGAAGTAAAGCTTAATGCCATCACCCAGGCATCGAGCAGTCGTCAGCCCTTCTTGAACCGGTAGAACAGCGCGGGCTCGCTGATGATGTACAGGGTGCCCTGGTCATCCATGGCCACCCCTTCGGCACGGGGGATGGTTTTTTGCAGGCCGTTGAACCCTCCAAGTACAGTCATGAAACTGATCTTTTCGCCCTTGTCGTTCAGCTCCAGCAGCATGTGCGAGTCGGCGGAGAGCGCCAGCAAGTGCCCGGTGCGCGGGTCGATGCCCAGTGCCGAGAGGTTGCGCAGGTCCAGCGGGTCGGCGGGCAACGCCGTCTTGTTACCACTCAGCAGGCCTTGCCCGTTGCTGCGCCATTCATAAAGCCGCGGCGGGCGTTCTTCGCCGATCACCAGGCGTTGGCGCCGAGGGTCCCAGACCACGGCCTCGAAACCCTTGTTGCCATTTTCAGAGAGGCCCAGGTCATGGCTCTGGAAATCGGCGTGGTTCAACTCCGTGGTGCTCGCATCCACTTTGACGACAGTCAGGTCATGCAGACGCTCATCGGTGATGGCCATGTAGCCGCCCTCCATCACCGTGACACCTTCAGGGTTGGCCCAGCCCTTGAGCGGGATGTTGCGCAGTACATCACCGTCCAGATTCAACTCGGTCAAAATCGGCTTTTTGCCCATGACGGAAAACAGCGTGCGCGTGCTGGGGTTGAAGGCGAGGTCTGACGCTTCGTCATCCGCCATGCCCGGAAGGGGTTTCGCGTCGATTTCCACTTTGTAGTCCGGTAACCAAACGCTTTCGCCGCGTTCGGCAGTGGTCTCGAAGTGCTCCTTGACCCACAGCATGCCGCGGTCATCCCAGTGCATGAGAAATGCCACGCCATAAGCGATTGCCGCCACCACGGCCAGGGCGAAGGGCCAGCGCAGGTAGAAGCGTCGCATCGGGGCCACCGGGGCCGTGGATGAAGAGGGCATGCGAGCAGGATCCTGTGTTATGGGCGGGGATCAGCGCATTATCCAGATAGGGTGTGAAAAAATCGGTAAACAAAACCCCACCGCCGCCGCGGTGGGGCGCAGGCCAGGTCAGAGCACGCGGCTTTCGAAGCGGCTGACGCCTGGCAGCTCCAGTACCACTTCGTCACCCGCAATGAATGGCCCTACCCCAGCCGGCGTACCGGTCAGGATCACATCCCCGGCCTGCAACGAGAACTGTGCGGCCATGTGCTGGATCATGGGCACGATGGGGTTGAGCATCATGGCGCTGCTGCCATCCTGGCGCACTTCACCGTTCACCGTCAGGCGTACCGGGATGGCTGTGGTGTCCTCGAAGCTGGAGGCAGACACGAAGGGCGGCAACACGCAGGCCCCGTCGAAGCACTTGGCGAGCTCCCAGGGCAGGCCTTTTTCCTTGAGCTTGGCCTGCAGGTCACGCAGGGTAAGGTCCAGTGCCGGGGCGTAACCGGAAATGGCGTCCAGCACCTCCTCCGGGGTTGGCCGGATGGACAGCGACTTGCCCAGCAGCACGGCGATTTCCACTTCGTAGTGCACCGAGCCTCGATCGGCCGGGATCTTGAAACCGCCCTCGGCCGGCACCACGCAACTGCCGGGTTTGATGAACAGCAACGGCTCGGTCGGAATGGGGTTGTCCAGTTCCTTGGCATGCTCGGCGTAGTTGCGACCGATGCACACCACCTTGCCCAGCGGGAAATGGATGCGCGTGCCGTCTACGTACTGGTGCTGGTAACTCATGGCCGACTCCTCTGGATACTGCTTTTTATTCAGGTGCGAAGATCTTACCCGGATTCATGATGCCGTTAGGGTCGAACACGGCCTTTATTGCCTTCATGCAGGCGATCTCTTCCGGCGACCTGCTGTAGCCCAGGTAGTCACGCTTGGTCATGCCGACGCCGTGCTCGGCGGAAATGGAACCGTTGTAGCGCTCGACGATCTCGAACACCCATTTGTTGACCCGGGCGCAAGAGGCAAAAAACGCGTCCTTGCTCATGTGCTCGGGCTTGAGGATGTTCAGGTGCAGGTTGCCATCCCCGATATGGCCGTACCACACCACCTCATAGTCGGGGTAATGGGCCTGGACGACGGCATCGATATCGCGCAGAAAGGCCGGCACCTTCGATACGGTTACCGAAATATCGTTCTTGTAAGGGGTCCAGTGGGAAATGGTTTCGGACAGGTACTCGCGCAGCTTCCACAGGTTCTTCAGCTGCGTTTCGCTCTGGCTCATGACCCCGTCCAGCACCCAGCCCTGCGCCACGCAATGCTCGAACGTGGCCAGGGCTTCATCGGCCACCTGATCGGTGCTGGCCTCGAACTCCAGCAATGCATAGAACGGGCAAGGCGTGTCGAACGGCGCAGGCACATCCCCACGTGCAAGGATCTTGGCCAGCCCCTTGTCGGAGAAGAACTCGAACGCCGTCAGGTCCAGCTTGCCCTGAAATGCGTGCAGCACCGGCATGATCGAGTCGAAGTCCGGCGTGCCCAGCACCATGGCGGTGAGGTTGCGCGGCGCGCGGTCCAGGCGCATGGTGGCTTCCACCACGAACCCCAAGGTACCCTCGGCACCGATGAACAGGTGGCGCAGGTCGTAACCGGTGGCGTTCTTGACCAGGCCTTTGTTCAGTTCCAGCAGCTCGCCGGTACCGGTGACCACCTTCAGCCCGGCCACCCAGTTGCGGGTCATGCCGTAGCGAATCACCTTGATGCCGCCGGCATTGGTGCCGATATTGCCACCGACCTGGCTGGAACCACTGGAGGCGAAGTCGACCGGGTAATACAAACCCTGCTCTTCGGCATAGGCCTGCAGTTGCCGGGTAATCACCCCAGGCTGGCAGACCACGGTGCGGTCGAAGGCATCGAAACCCAGGATCTGGTTCATGTAGTCGAAGGCCACCACCACTTCACCCTTGGCGGCAACCGCACCCGCAGACAACCCGGTGCGCCCGCCAGAGGGCACCAGCGCCACCTTGTGGGCATTGGCCCAGCGCACGATGGCCTGCACCTGCTCGACCGTTCTGGGCAGCACGATGGCGCTGGGCGCAGGTGGATAATGCTTGGTCCAATCCTTGCCGTAGGCCTCCAGTGAGGCCGCGTCGGTCAGCACCTTGCCAGGGTCGACAAGGGTCATCAGCTCATCTAGTGAAGCGCGCTGGATCATCGCCTGAACTCTCGACTTATTCATGGTCACCCTGAGCACACTTCACCTGTCGGGATAAGCTCAGAGTGTGTCGCGTATGCTAGCATAGCGCTCCTTCTGTTCATGCTAGGGCCGCCCCAGCGGGGCTGCCTCTCGCCATTTTTCTTCGGGATACAGGTTTACGCAGATGAGCAAGACTTCTCTTGAAAAGAGCAAGATCCGGTTCCTTCTTCTTGAAGGTGTACACCAGAATGCGGTCGATACCCTCAAGGCTGCCGGCTACACCAACATCGAATACCTCACTGGTTCGCTGCCCGAAGCCGAACTGAAGGAAAAGATCGCCGATGCCCATTTCATCGGTATCCGCTCACGCACCCAACTGACTGAAGAAATCTTCGACTGCGCCAAGAAACTGGTCGCCGTTGGCTGCTTCTGCATCGGTACCAACCAGGTCGACCTGGAAGCTGCCCGCCAGCGCGGTATCGCGGTATTCAACGCCCCGTACTCCAATACCCGCTCGGTGGCCGAGCTGGTACTGGCCGAGGCCATCCTGCTGCTGCGCGGCATCCCGGAGAAAAACGCATCCTGCCACCGTGGCGGCTGGATCAAGAGCGCGGCCAACTCCTTCGAGATCCGTGGCAAGAAGCTGGGCATCGTCGGCTATGGCTCCATCGGCACTCAGTTGTCGGTACTGGCCGAAAGCGTTGGCATGCAGGTCTATTTCTTCGACCCGCTGACCAAGCTGCCGCTGGGTAACGCGGTACAGGTCACCAGCCTGCACGAACTGCTGGGCCTGGCCGACATCGTGTCGCTGCACGTACCTGAGCTGCCCTCCACCCAGTGGATGATCGGCGAGAAGGAAATCCGCGCGATGAAGAAGGGCTCGATCCTGATCAACGCCGCCCGCGGCACCGTCGTAGAGCTGGACCACCTGGCCGCCGCGATCAAGGACAAGCACCTGATCGGCGCCGCCATCGACGTGTTCCCGGTAGAGCCGCGCTCCAACGATGAAGAGTTCGAAAGCCCGCTGCGCGGCCTGGACAACGTCATCCTCACCCCGCACATCGGTGGCTCCACCGCAGAAGCCCAGGCCAACATCGGCCTGGAAGTCGCCGAGAAGCTGGTCAAGTACAGCGACAACGGTACGTCCGTGTCCTCGGTCAACTTCCCTGAAGTGGCCCTGCCGGCGCACCCTGGCAAACACCGTCTGCTGCACATCCACGAGAACATCCCGGGCGTGCTCAGCGAGATCAACAAGGTGTTTGCCGAGAACGGCATCAACATCTCCGGTCAGTTCCTGCAAACCAACGAGAAAGTGGGTTATGTGGTGATCGACGTCGACGCTGAATACTCCGACCTGGCGCAAGAAAAACTGCAACAGGTCAAGGGCACCATCCGCTCCCGCGTGCTGTTCTAAGTACGCTGCCCCCGCGGCAAGCAAAGCCCAGGTTGCTGACACCCGTCAGTCAAGCAACCTGGGCTTTTGCTTTGGCGCTTGATCTTCGCAACTTCAGGGGCCGGACTTGCCACGGCTGAGAGTCGCCGATAACCCGTCTGCCACATACCTGCCTGTGCAGAAAATTTTGGCCTGCGGTCAAACATCGCCGAGACTTCAATGTCATAGGCTGCGCTCGATCACGGCGAGGAAGAAAGCCATGACGACAGGTACTCATTAGCTGAAAGAAAGGGGCAAGCATGCGTTCGACCATAGGAGTACTGCTGGCAGTACTGATCAGCCCACTGGCTCAGGCAGAGCTGCTGGACGAAATCGCCGACCGCGGTGAACTGCGTATTGCCGTGCAAGCCGACAACTCGCCGTATGCCTTCAAGCAGGACGACCACTTGACCGGTTTCGACATCGAGTTCGGCCAGGCACTGGCTACAGAGCTGGACCTGCGCGCCGAGTTCATCGAAGCCCCGGCACCGGACGTGATCCCGGGTGTGGAAAGCGGCAAGTACGACGTAGCGCTCACGCCTGCCAGCGAGGCCCCCAAGGCCGATAGCCCGCTTGACGCCAGCCAGTCATTCGGCGGCGAGCAGAAGCTGGTGATCCCCTTCCAGCAAGACAACCCCGCGTTCGAAAGCGCGCTCAACAACGCCCTGCAGCGCCTCAAGGACAGCGGCCGCACCGCCGAGCTTGAGCAAAAATGGTTCAGCCCCTGACCCCAGCGGCAGCCACACCGGTCAGCGGCGGGGCGCAGCTTGCGATAGCACGCACCCCAGTGCCTGCTCCGCCTCCGGCAGCTCCAGCTCGCTGAACACCTGCACCCCGGCCCGCAGCAACAGGGCAGCAGTCACCCCCTGCCCGGCCACCTTCACCCCACTGAAGGACCCATCGTACGTCAGCAGGTTGCCGCACGATGGGCTACCGGCCTTCAGCACCGCCACCTGAATGCCATGCCGTTGCACCAGCGCCAATGCCTGGTGTGCACCTGCGAGAAACGCGGGGGTTACATCCTCCCCCAGCAGCGTCAGCACCTGCGCATGGCCATCGAGCACCTGCGTGCCCTGCCCGCCCGGGATTTCTGCAGCGGGCCGCGGCGTGGGCAAACCGCCAGCCACTTCTGGGCACAACGGCACCACTCGCCCCTCTGCCTGCCAACGCTGCAGCAGGTCAGGGTGGCCGCTGGCACGCCCGTCATAACGCACAGGCTGGCCGAGCAGGCAGGCGCTCACCAGCACCTTGGGCAATTCAGAACGGGTCATTGCCGCGTCGCCTGTACCAGCCGGTCAACGACAACCGCTCGCGGCCTGCCGGCAGTACTTCATGGGGCACATCGCCCGACAGAAACACCACCAGGCAGCCGGCCACAGGCTCGACATCATGCTCAACGCCCTGGGCCAGGAACATGCGCAACTGGCCGCCGTCCTCGGGCTGCCAACCTTCGTTGAGGTACAGCACTGCCGACACCGTACGCCGGTCATCGTCGCGAAAGCGGTCCAGATGGCGGCGGTAGAACGCACCCGGCGGATACAACGCAAAATGGCACTCGAAGTCTTCCAGGCCGAGGAACAGGCCCTGGTTGATCGCCAGGCGCAATTGGTCCATCGCAGCCAGGTACTGGTCGCAGGCATCGGCCTGGCCCGGGTCGACCCACTGGATCTGGTCGCCGCGGATGGCTTCACGCACCTCCTGGGAGGCGCCGCGCCCTACGCCTGCAGGGTTCATCTCACCTTCGGCATTACGCCGCCGGCATTCGCTCGCAAGCGCCCGCACCAGGTCGCCGGGTAAAAAAAGCGCTTGCTGGGACCAGCCACGGGTGGCCAGATCGTCGACGACGGCCGCTAGCATCGGGTTTTCAGGGGAATTTTGCATGGCGCATCATATCCATTCGTCAGATCGGCGCACAGCGCCACTTGGCCGAGAACCACGCACATATCTCGACAAACAGCCGCTGCCACACAGACAATAGCCACCTGCCGACAGGAGTCTTGAATGCGCCGTCTGTTTTCCCTGATTCTGCTGATGATCTGCACCGTACCTGTCTGGGCAGATACCCTGGATCAGCTGTACAAGGTCGCTGGCTGGCCCGACCAGCGCGCCCACTTCACCGATGCCGTCACCGCCGCCCAGCAGCGCTACCGCAACAGCTTGCCGCCGGCCGTTTACCAGGCGCTGGTCAGCAACAGCAACCAGCGCTTCCAGGCCCAGGCCATGGACCGGCGTGCCCAAGCCCAACTGCGCACCGCCTTGCCCAACCCGGCGCCGGCCCTGGCGTTTTTCCAGTCGCCCCTGGGCCGCAAGGTGGTGGCCGCCGAGCTCAAGGCCACGCGCAAGGATGAACTGGCACGCAATGCCCAGGGCCTGCCAAAGATTCAGGCCAGCGATACTCGCCTGCTGATCATCGGCCACCTCGCGCAAGCCCTGCCGGCCCGGGAAGCCGGTGCCGAGGTCAGCCTGGCCATCGCAGGCGTGGCAGCCGACAGCCTCAGCTCCATGATCCCCGGCCTGTTCGGCGGTGGTCAGGCACAGGGCCTGCTCGACGGCCAGCGCCAGCGCCTGATGAACCAGATTGGCGAAGACCTGAACAACACCCTGCTGTACGTCTACCGTGATTTGTCGGATGCCGAGCTGGAAGAATTCGCCACCTTCGCCGAATCTGCCGATGGCAAGGCGTATTACCAGGCTGCCCTCACCGCCGTGCGCGCGGGGCTGGCTGTTGGCCAGGACGCCAACCAGCTGAATTGATCAGCCTATCTGCAGGTCGAGGAAATCGAAATAGCGCTGGCGGATAGCCGGTAGCTCGTTTGCCAGGTGATGGCGGGCCCCGGGCAGCATCAGCACCCGGGGCGTGTCGAACTTGGCCTTGAGCACGGCGAGGTTGTACGGCCAGTCCACAGTGCCGTCGTTCTCCCCTTGCACGATCACCGGGTGCCGTGCACTGCAGGGCGCGGCTTCTATGCGTTTGATCCAGGCGATCAGCGCGCCCACCCAGGCCGTGGGCAGGCGACGGGGCTGCAGCGGGTCGGCCTGAAGAAACGCCAGGAATGCCGGGTCATTGGTGTTGTCGCTGAAGCGCCGTTCGATACCGTTCACAAAGTGACGCAGCACCTGGTAGCTGAACTTCGACCAGCCCCAGGCACACGGGCGCACCAAGGGTGCCAACAGGATGACCTCGCCATCCACAGGGCTGTACTCGGCCTGGTGCAACAGGTGGTCGACGGCGATTGCACCACCGGTGCTTTGGCCGCACAGGTGCCACGGGTGGGGCAGCCGCAGTGCCCGAGCTTGTTCGAACAGGGCGTCGAGCACCTGCTGATACACCGCAAAGTCATCGATGCTGGCACGCTCGCCGCTGGACAAGCCATGGCCCGGCAGGTCGCAGCTGATCACCGCAAAACCATGTTTCAGCGCCCAGGCAATCACATGCCGGTACAAGCCCATGTGGTCGTAATAACCGTGCAGCAGAAACAGCGTTGCCTTCGGCTGCAGGGGCGACCACACCTGCCCCACCACCTCGAACCCAGCAACGGGGAAGCTGCCCAGCCAGCTGTGCACGGGCACATCCAGACCATAGAAGCGTTGATAATGCTGGGCATGCGCCGACAGCGGCTGGCGCGCGCCGAGAGGGGCCAGGCTGGTGCGCAACAGGTCGGGGTGAAAGGCAGCGGGCATCGGGTACATCCACAGTGCAACAAGTATTGACTTGGGATATTCAGCTCATGGCCGCGCCGTGGCAAGCTTGCCGTTCACCCCACACGAGCCTGCATCCGGTTCATGAATACCCGAACCCTCAAAACGTCGTGCCTGGCGCTTGGCCTGATCGTGGGCGCAGTCATCCTCTGGCAGGCCTACAGCAGTTTCCAGGCCCGCTACCTGCGCCCGTTCGACAACCAGGCCACGGTGTTCGATGGCAGCCAGCTGCAGTTGCCTGCAGCGCTTGCGGGCCCCGGGCCCATCCGCGTGGTGCATTTTCGCGACCCGGCCTGCCCCTGCAACGTTGGCAACCAACAGCACCTAGCCGACCTGGTTGGCCAGTTCGCAGGCAAAGGCGTGAGGTTTTATGTGCTGCAAAAGCCTGGCAGCCAAGGCCGCATGCCTGCAGACCTGACCGCCTTGCAGCCCCTGGCCAGCCTGCCGGGCAGCGAACGGCTGCCGGCCTCACCTGCGGTCGCCATCTGGGACCGCCAAGGCCATCTGGCCTACTTTGGCCCCTACAGCGAGGGCGCGGTGTGCAACGCCAGCAACAGCTTCATCGAGCCGATCCTCAAGGCACTGCTCGACGGCCGCCAGGTCCAGGCATCCAATACCTTGGCCGTTGGCTGCTATTGCCCGTGGGCCGGTTGACGGATACGCGCCGGGTTGCCCACCACCACAGCGCCCGCCGGCACGTCACGGGTGACCACGCTGCCAGCGCCCACCACCGCATCATCGCCAATGGTCACGCCAGGCAGGATGATCGCCCCGCCGCCGATCCATACATTGTTGCCAATGGTCACCGGCCGCCCGCTCTCAAGGCCGGTGCGACGCACCTCGGGGTCCAGGGGGTGGTCAGCCGCGTAGATCTGCACGTTGGGGCCGATCTGGCAATCGTCGCCGATGCGCACAGGCAGTACATCGAGAATCACACAGTTGAAGTTCATGAACGTGTTACGGCCCACACTGATGTTGTAGCCGTAGTCGCAGTGAAACGGCGGGCGAATCACCGTGTTGTCGCCGATGTGGCCGAGGTGCTCGGCCAACAGCCCATGGCGGGCTTGCGAGGGCATCTCTGCACCGCCGTTGTACCGTAGCATCCACTGCCGGTTGGCGCTTTGCTCGGCCTGCAGCTCTGGACAGGTGGCGTGGTACAGCTGGCCTGTCAGCATTTTCTGTTTTTCGCTGAGTGACATGGAAACTCCTGCCTGGGGGCTATGCTCTTTTCGCGAATGTGTCGATGATCGGACCACACAATCTGCCCAATCACTCAAAGGAGACTGCATGAAGCGCGGCCTGGCCCTGTTGGTTGTCGTTATCGCCCTGGCCGTCGGGGCTGGCTACGTATACGTACAGGGCAAACTGCCGCGCCGCGACGGCGAGGTAGTGGTCGCCGGCCTGCAGGCCCCCGTCAGCGTGCGTTACGACACCCGGGGTGTGCCGCACCTGCAGGCGCAGAACGAGCCTGACCTGTACCGGGCACTGGGGTACGTGCACGCCCAGGACAGGCTGTTCCAGATGGAGATCCTGCGCCACCTGGCACGGGGCGAGCTGGCTGAAGTGCTGGGTGAAAAACTGGTCCCTACAGATACCCTGTTCCGCAGCCTGCGCATCCGGGAGCAGGCCACCCTGATGGCCCAGCGTCAAGACCACCAGGCCCCTGCCTGGCGCGCACTGCAGGCCTACCTCGCCGGGGTGAACAGCTGGCAGGCCAGCCACCCAAAGCCCGTGGAGTTCGACTTGCTCGGCATCAGCCCGCGCCCCTTCACCGCCGAGGACACCCTGAGCATCGCCGGGTACCTGGCCTACAGCTTTGCCGCCGCATTCCGCACCGAGCCTGCACTCACCTTCATCCGCGATCAGCTGGGGCCTGAGTACCTGGGCATCTTCGACCTCGCCTGGCAACCAGGCGGCGCACTGGGCACGCCGCTGGCGGCTGCCGACTGGCGCAGCCTGGAAACCCTGGCCACGGTCAGCCACAACGCGCTGACGGCATTGGCCGTGCCGCAGTTCGAAGGCAGCAATGCCTGGGCAGTGGCCGGCAGCCGCACCCGCAGCGGCAAGCCGCTGTTGGCCGGCGACCCGCATATCGGCTTTGCAGCGCCGGCAGTGTGGTATGAAGCGGAGCTGTCGGCACCGGGTTTCAACCTGTACGGGTACTTCCAGGCCCTGAACCCTTTCGCCTTGCTGGGCCATAACCGTGATTTCGGCTGGAGCCTGACCATGTTCCAGAACGATGACATCGACCTGATCGCAGAAAGGCCCAACCCAGCCGATGCCCAGCAGGTACTGGTCAAGGGCCAGTGGCAGCCACTGGAGCACAGCGAACAGACCATTTCCGTAAAGGGCGGGCAGCCGGTCACCCTGCAACTGCGCCGCTCCCCCCACGGCCCGATCGTCAATGATGTGCTTGGGGAGTCGGCGGGCAACACGCCCATTGCCATGTGGTGGGCGTTTCTGGAAACCGAAAACCCCATTCTCGACGGTTTCTACCAGCTCAACCGTGCCGACACCCTGGGCAAGATGCGCCAGGCCGCCGCCCAGGTGCATGCACCCGGTTTGAACTTCGTGTGGGCCAACGCCCGTGGTGATATCGGCTGGTGGGCGGCGGCGCGCTTGCCGATCCGCCCTGACGGTGTGAACCCGGCATTCATCCTCGATGGCAGCAGTACCCAGGCGGACAAACTGGGTTTCTACCCCTTCAGCGCCAACCCGCAACAGGAAAACCCTGCCAGTGGGTACATCGTTTCGGCCAACTACCAGCCGCCGGCCGTCATGCCGATACCCGGCTACTACAACCTGCCCGACCGGGGCCGCCAGCTCGATCGCCTGCTGGCAGACACGCAAACCCAATGGAACACCGCCAACAGCCAGGCCCTGCAGCTCGACACCTCCAGTGACTACGGCCCGCGCACCCTGGCGCCACTGCTGGCGACACTGCGCGCAGTAGCCGAGGGTGATGAGGAAAAGGAGCTGGTGGAACAGTTGGCGGCCTGGGAGGGCGACTACCCACTGGGCTCCATCAACGCCACGGTGTTCAACCAGTTCTTGTATGAGTTGGCATTTGCCGCGATGCATGACGAACTGGGTGACGCCTGGTTCCCGGTACTCATCAGCACCCGAGCCATCGACGCTGCCTTGCCACGCCTCGCCGCCGACGCCGGTTCCCCCTGGTGGAACACCCGCGGCGCCAGCCAGCCCACCGACCGCACCGGGGTTGTGCGGGTGGCCTGGCAACAGACGGTGCAGCACCTGCGCAAGGCCCTGGGCGACGACCCCGCCAGTTGGCAGTGGGGCAAGGCGCATACCCTCACCCATAACCACCCGCTGGGTGTGCAAAAGCCCCTGAACCTGCTGTTCAACGTGGGCCCGATCCCGGCCCCTGGCACCCACGAAGTGCCCAACAATCTATCGGCCAAGATCGGCCCCGCGCCGTGGCCGGTCACCTACGGCCCGTCCACCCGGCGCCTGATCGACTTCGCCGATGCCAGCCAGGCACTGACCAGTAACCCGGTCGGGCAAAGCGGCGTGCCTTTCGACAAGCACTACGCGGACCAGGCCGAGGGGTATGTGCAGGGGCAGTACCAGAAAACACAGATGGGGGCCATTCCGGCGCACAGTACCTTGAGACTCGTGCCTGGCGGTTGATCAGCGGGGCTGCTACGCAGCCCCGGCCAGCCCGTCACCCCTGCCACTTGCCGCCTTCTACGATCACACTCTCGGGCTTGGTGTCGTCGCTCAGCTCCTTGCGTACATATTGGTCATACAGTTTCAGCAGGAACTTCTCTTCGCCCAGCTTGGCCAGCTCGGCGTTCACCCAGTCGCGCAGTTCGGTGTTGCCCTTCTTCACCGCCGGCGCAATGGGCGCCTCATCGCCCAGCAACTCAGGCAATACACGGTAGCCCGGGTTTTGCTTGGCCCAGCTGAACAGGATCAGGTTGTCCTGGGCGTAGGCATCGCCACGGCCGGTGGCCAAGGCCTGGAGCGACTCGCTGTTCTTCTCGAACTTCAACAGCTTCCAGTCCGGATGATGCGTTGTCAGCCAGATATCAGCTGTGGTGCCCGTGGTGACGATAATGGTCTTGTCGGCTAGGTCGTCGAGTTTCTGCACCGGGCTGCCATCGGCAACAATGGCTTGTACCGCCACCCGCAAATTGGGGTTGGTGAAATCCACGGCCTCTTTACGTTCGGGGGTCACGGTCATGTTGGCAAGGATCAGGTCCACCTTGTCGCTCTGCAAGAAGGGGATACGGCTGGCCGGCTCCACGGCAACAAACTCGACCTTGTTCTCGTCACCCAGCAGGTCCTTGGCCAGGCGACGGCCAATGTCGGTATCGAAGCCAACGTAGCGGCCCTTTTCGTCAACGAAACCGAACGGCGGCTTGTCGGTGAATACCCCGACGATCAGCTTGTCCCTGGCCTTGATGGTTTCCAGGTAACTGGTAGCCGGTGATGCCACACCGGGTTTGGGCGGCTCGTCGGCCTTGTTGCAGCCGGCAAGCAGGGCAAGGCCCAGGAGGGGTGCGAGCAGTTTGGTGTAGTGGGCAATTCTCATGACAGTTCCTTGTGCAATGTTTTCGGCAGGGTTTCTACGAAGGAGAATTTCTCCAGGAACTGCTGCGCGCGTGCGGTTTGCGGTTGGGTGAAGAAGCTCTCGGGGTCGCCCTGTTCAAGGATCCTGCCGGCCTCCATGAACACGATGCGGTCGGCCACCGCGCGAGCGAAGGCCATTTCGTGGGTAACAATCAGCAAGGTCATGCCGTCACGGGCCAGGCCCTGGATCACCTGCAGCACTTCCTTGACCATTTCCGGGTCGAGCGCTGCGGTGACCTCGTCGAACAGCATCACTTCGGGGTTCATGCACAGCGAGCGCACGATCGCGATGCGCTGCTGCTGGCCACCAGACAACTGCCGTGGAAAGGCGTCGCGCTTGTCCAGCAGGCCGACACGCGCCAGCAATGCCTCGGCCTGGGCCTGGGCCTCACCGCGTTCACGCCTCTGCACCTTCAACGGGCCCAGCAGCAGGTTATCCAGCACGCTCATGTGGCCAAACAGGTGGTAGCTCTGGAACACCATGCCGACACGCTGGCGAACCGCGCGCCAGTCCGTACCGGGCGCCAACAGCGCCTGCCCGGCAAGGCGCAACTGGCCGCTGTGGGCCTGCTCCAGGCCGTTGAGGCAACGCAGCAGCGTGCTCTTGCCGCAACCGCTGGGGCCGAGGATGACCACGACTTCCCCGGCGGCCACTTTCAGGTCGACGTTTTCGAGCACCTGGTGCTCACCGAAATACTTGTTGAAACCCTGAAATTCGATCAATGCGTTCATGAGTGGGCCCAGCGCCGTTCCAGCACGCGTGAAGCGGCCGACAGTGGATAACAAACGATGAAAAAGAACAGAAACAGCGCCCCATAAATGAGCACCGACTCGTAGGTGCGCTCGATGATCTGCTGGCCCGCCTTGATCACTTCGACCACGCCGATCAACACCGCCAGCGAACTGGTCTTGATGATCCGCGTGTAGATATTGATGGTGGGCGGGGTCATGCGCTTGAGCGCCTGCGGCAGCAGCACGTAGCCGTAGAGCTGCCACCCCGCCAGGCCGATCGACAGGCCCGCTTCACGCTGACCGCGTGGCAGTGAGCGCAGCGCGCCGCGTACCACCTCGCCGACTTCACTGGCACCCCACAGGCCCAGTACCAGTACGGCGCACCAGAAGCTGGGAATGCTGATGGCAAAAAAGATCGGCAAGCCGAAGAACACCAGGTACAGCCACACCAGTACCGGGATGGCGCGAAACAGCTCCAGGTACACCTGCAGCGCGATATCCAGCACACGGCTGCCCAGGGTTGCCAGTACGCCGTACAGCACACCCCCCAACGTCGCGAATACAATGCCCAGCGCAGAAATAGCCAGGGTTTGCGCGGCGCCGCCTGCCAGCTGCGGCAGCGCCTGGGTCAGCAGCTCAATTGCCGAACTGGCCATCTTGCAGCCTCCGTTCCACGTGACGCAGCAGCAATGAAAGGGGTAGGAACAGCAACACGCAGAGCAGGGTCAGCACCGTGAGCATTTCGTAGGTCTTGTAGTACAGGGCAATGTAGTTCTTGGTGGTGTAGAGGATCTCTGGCACCGCCACCGCCGATACCACTGTGGTTTCCTTCAACAGGAAGATGAAATTTGCGAACAGTGCCGGCAGGCTGAGGATGCCGGCTTGGGGCAGTACCACGTGGCGCAGCAACTGCCCTTCGGACAGCCCGATGGAGCGCCCGGACTCAAGCTGAGCCTTGGGGACGGCTTCGACACCGGCTCTGAGCACCTCGGTCAAGTAGGCGCCGCCCATGAAGGTCATGGTGATGATCGCGGCTGCAAACCCGGAAACCTTCACACCCAGGCTTGGCAGGGCGAAGTAGATGAAGAACAGCTGGATCAGTAGCGGTGTATTGCGTGCCAGTTCCACATAGGCTTTCACCAGCCGCCACAGGTAGGGAACACGCAGGACCAGCAAGCTGGCGTTGATCAGGGCAACCAGCAGTGACGTGGCAATGGCGATCAGGCCGACCTGCAACGTCACCCCAACGGCCTTGAGAAAAGTGGGTAGTGTGCTGAGGATGAAGGCGGTGTCGAGGGTCATGGGAGCATGTCTACAGGGTGAGGGGCGGCACGACAGATAGACTCTAATGCTCTAAAAGACTTTAGATAAATACCTTTATGGAATATCCATAGTTTGCGTATGAAGGGGGGCCAAACCGCCACCCGCAGCCCGCCCAATGCCCCAATAAATAAAAACGCCGACACATCAGTGTCGGCGTCAGGTCACACTACCAGCAGCAAACGCATCAGAACGCTGGCAGCACAGCACCCTGGTACTTCTTGGCGATGAATGCCTTCACCTCGGGGCTGGTCAGGGCCTTGGCCAGTTTCTGCATGGCGTCGCTGTTCTTGTTGTCCGGGCGGGCTACCAGGAAGTTCACGTAAGGCGAGTCGCTGCCTTCGATCACCAGCGCATCCTTGGCCGGGTTCAGGCCGGCTTCAAGGGCGTAGTTGGTGTTGATCATGTCCAGGTCCACCTGGTCCAGTACGCGGGGCAGCATGGCCGATTCAAGCTCGCGGAATTTCAACTTCTTGGGGTTCTCGGCGATGTCCTTGGGCGTTGCCAGGGCGTTTTTCGGATCCTTCAGGGTAATCAGGCCTTCCTTCTGCAGCAGCAGCAATGCACGGCCGCTGTTGCTGCCTTCGTTGGGGATGGCAACCGTGGCGCCTTCTGGCAGGTCTTTCAGGCTCTTGAATTTTTTGGAGTAGCCACCGAAGGGCTCCACGTGTACGCCGATCACGGTTTCCAGGTGCGTGCCCTTGCCCTCGTTGAAGCTCTGCAGGTACGGCAGGGTCTGGAAGTAGTTGGCGTCCAGACGCTTCTGGTCTACCTGCACGTTAGGCTGCACGTAGTCGGTGAAGACCTTGATCTGCAGGTCCACCCCTTCCTTGGCCAAGGTCGGCTTGATCAGCTCCAGGATCTCGGCATGGGGTACGGGGGTTGCAGCAACCACCAGTTTTTCGGCGGCAGCGGCCAGGCCGGCGAACGACAGGGCGGCAGCCAGGGCGGTGGTCAGCAGGGTCTTCTTCATGGTGATCCTTGTTCTGAATGCGGGCCATCGGCGATGGCAGATATATGTGCCTACCGACGATTCAGCGGGCGTGAGGCGGACAATACCTAGATTTTTTATGCCGGAACAATATCTTTTAATTAGCTGCTTATTCCAAAATCAAAATGCCACCTACCCATTTGCTTATTAGCGCGTGCTACCGCGCAGCGCTGGGCAAATCGAGGTCTTGAGGCAGGATCTCTTCCCCGTCGTTGACCAGCAAGGCAAAGTGGATAACGTTCTCCAGTTCCCGGGTATTGCCCGTCCAGGGGTGAGCCTCAAGTAACTGCTGCGCCGCCTCGCTCACCAGCGGTACCGACCGTTGCAGGCGAACGCTGTAGATCCCCACGAAATACTCGGCCAACGCCAGGATATCGCCGGGCCGCTCGCGCAAGGGTGGCAACTCCAGCGCACCTTCGCGCAAGTATTGATACAGGCGCTCATTGAACCGCCCGGCCTTGACCACCCGGGCCAGGTCGATGCTGGTAGCAGCCACCAGGCGGACATCCACCGGCTGCGGCTTCTGCGCGCCTACCCGCGTCACTTCACGGTTCTCCAAGGCTGCCAGCAGCTTGCCCTGTATGGTCAACGGCAGGTCAGCAATTTCGTCCAGGTACAGCGTGCCGCCGTTGGCCGAACCGAACCAACCGGCGCGGCTACTGGCCGTGCCCCCCTGGCTGCCGGCGCTGTAGCCGAACAGCTCGGCATCGGCGTAGGTCGCACTGATGGCGGCGCAGTTGACCGAGACGAACAGGCCGCTGCGGTCACTGGCGCGGTGGATCTGGCGGGCCAGCAGTTCCTTGCCCGAACCTGTTTCACCCCGGATGAGCACTGGCAATGGCAGTGGTGCCAGGCGTTCCAGGTCCTCACGCAGTTGCTGCGAGCGGGGGTCGATGAACACCAGGGCCTTGGCACGAATGCTCAGTGGGCTCTTGTCCAGTTCGGGAAAGGTCAGCAGCGGCTGGCCAAACGGGTTTTGAAACGTCATGACAAACTCCCACACCGGCCCTGCTGGGCCCGGCTTCACGCCGACAATAAACAGAAAAGGCTGTCAGGCACGGCGCAGTGCGCGCTGCTCCACCCGGCTTTGCAGGCGGTACAGGTAAGCGAAACCGCCCTCCCAGCGCTCATGGCCTGACTTCACGTTGATGTGCCCCGCATTGCTCAGCAACCCCGCTTCGGCACCCCAGGCCTGAGCCAGCGACAGCGCCCGCGGTACGCTCACCGCCGGGTCGTTGTCGGAGCTGACGACCTGGCTTGGAAACGGCAGTGGCGCGCCGGGGATGGGCGCGAAGTTGCGCAGCGCCGCCGCGCAGGTTGGCCGCTCCACATCGGCCGGCGCCACCAGCAATGCCCCCCGTACCCGCCGTAGCAGGCCGGGGCTGGCTTGCGCGGCCCAGTGGGCAACCGTGATGCAGCCAAGGCTGTGGGCAATCAGGATAACGGGCGAGCGCTCGGCGGCAATCGCCTGCTCCAGCGCCTGCACCCAGTCCTGGCGCTGCGGGGTGAGCCAGTCGTGCTGCTCCACCCGCGCGCTGTTGGGCAGGGTGCGCTGCCAGTGACTCTGCCAATGGTTGTCTGGCGATCCTTGCCAGCCCGGCACAATCAGGTAACGAATTGACTCATTGCGCATGGGACGCCTCCAGGGGTGTTTGCGTGCTTGGAGACCAGTATAGGGTGGGGGTTATATTCGTAAAGGAATAAGAAGCTATTTGTTAATAACTAAAACTTTAAACTGTGGGAGCGGGTTTGCCCGCGGCGCCTGTTACCCACAGCGGCGAAAAAAAGGGCCATCCCCTGCCAAGAGATATGGCCCATAAGCATTGCCTGAAGAGGTTGATGGCATCAGCGCGCAGTAATGACCGCCAGTTTGCTGATGCCGGCACGTTCGATGGCGGCCATGGCGCGCGCCACCTCACCGTAGTTCACGCCGTCGTCGGCCTGCAGTTGCACACGCAGGTCAGCATCCTTGGCCTTGGCGGCCTTGAGGCTGCCTTCCAGCGCGTCAGGCTGGATCTCGTCCTTGTTGATGAACAGCTTGCCGCTGCCATCGATGCTGACCACCAGCGGGTCCTTCTGCTCCACCGGGGCCACGGCCTCGGTCTTGGGCAGGTTGATGGGGATGGCATTGGTGAGCAGCGGTGCAGTGACGATGAACACCACCAGCAGCACCAGCATTACATCCACCAACGGCGTCACGTTGATTTCGCTGAGGACTTCGTCGCTGTCCTGGGTCGAGAACGCCATGTCAGGAGGCCTCCTTCACGGGCTGGGTAAAACCACCCTGGGGCTTGTGTACAGCCGGGTGGACCAATACGCGGAAGGCACTCTTCTGCGCCAGGCTGTAGAAGTCGTGGGCGAAATCGTCCAGGTCAGCGGCTGTCAGCTTCAGGCGGCGCAGGAAATAGTTGTACACAAGCACCGCCGGCACGGCCACGGCGATGCCCACGCCGGTAGCAACCAGCGCAGCGCCAATCGGCCCGGCTACGGTCTCCAGGCTCGCAGAGCCCGCCGCACTGATGCCCTTGAGCGCCTCCATGATGCCCCACACGGTGCCAAACAGCCCGATGAAGGGTGAGGTACTGCCGATGCTCGCCACCACCGCCAGGCCGGTTTCCAGCGAACGCCGCTCACGCACGATCTGCTGGCGCAGGGCCCGCTCCAGGCGGTCCTGGTGATTGATGGCGTGGCTCAGGTCACTGGCCTGGGCATCGCCTACTGCGATGGCAGCGTAACCGGACTGCGCCACCCGTGCCGCAGGGCCTGGCAGCTCGTGGCTGAGTTCGGCAGCCGAGTCCAGGCTGGACGCCGCCCAGAATTGTTGATGGAAGCGTCTGTCCTGATTTTTCAGGCGCACGAACTGCAAGGTTTTCACCAGGGCCAGGCCCCAGGTGACGACGGAAAAGCCGACCAGCAACCAGATGACGGCGCTTTCTACGGACTCGAGGGGGGATGCCAGCACGCTCATGGGATGTCTTCCTGTGTTCTGCAAAGGGGGAGTTAGCGAAGCTTGAAGTCGATGGGCACACTGACCCAGCCGGTCTGGGCAACGTCACCCTGCTTGGCGGGGACGAAGCTCCAGCGCTTGACTGCAGCCAGGGCTGCGGCGTCCAGCGCATCACGGCCACTGCTTTTCTGGACCTGGATCTGCCCGGGCTTGCCGCTGGGCAGCACTTCTACACGCAACAGCACCGTGCCTTCCCAGCCCCGCCGTTGGGCCATCTGCGGGTAGTCCGGCGCCGGGTTCTTCAGGTAAGCGGCGTTGGCCGAGGCCGGTGTAACCGGCGCGGGCGCAGGTGGCGCTGGTGTGGCCGGGGCCGGGGCCGCGACCGGAGCTGGTGGTGGAGCCTCCACCGGCTTGGGCTTGGGTGGCGGCTTGGGCGCCTGCTTGACCACGGGTTTGGGCACGGGCTTGGGTTTTGGCTTGGGCTTGGCAGCCAGCTCGTCAACCACCGGCGGCGGAGGTGGCGGCTCGACCACCGGCGGTGCAGGTGCAGGCGGCGGGGGCTCGACCACAGGCGGTGCGGGTGCCGCGAACTCGATGGTCATGGGCGGCACCTGTGGCGGCACCACAGGCAGCTCGGGTGTGGGTGCTTGGCTGATCCAGTAAGCGGCAGCGCCGTGCAAGGCCAGCACCAGCAGCCCCAAGGCCAATTTGTCCCGCCGTTTGAGGCCGCTGACGGGTGAGCGTTGCAGGCGCAGTTGGCCAAGGGGAAGGCGCGCAGTGCGTCCAAGCTCGACCAGTTCGCCCGGTGCTGGGCGCCATGGCAGGTCGTAGGCCCTGACGGCCGAGTGGGCATTACCCATTGATGAAACTCCTGGGGCTGGATTCAGGTAAGTGGCTGAATCATCGGGCCAGAGGCATATCTCTGAAAGTAATGTTTAAATTTATTGTTATAACTTTATTGAATATTGGTTTGGTAGGGTTGCGCGAAGGGCCCAGTTTTACGGGGCTTTGCAGGCGGGGGGCTGAAATGATGCAACGTAGGCATTAAAACTATTCGTCAACGGCATGGAAGATGCCCCTGTAGGAGCGACCGCCAGGTCGCGATGGGGTGTTGTAGGAGCGACCGCTAGGTCGCGATGGGCTGCATAGCAGCCCTAAGGGCATAACCCGTACGGGGCTGCTGCGCAGCCCATCGCGACCTAGCGGTCGCTCCTACGGCACCCCATCGCGACCTGGCGGTCGCTCCTACGCGCTCCTACGCGCCCCTACAACGGCAGCTTCGGCCGGAAGAAGAGGGTTTCGCCACGGGCCAGGTCGGTCAGGCTGTCGTGGTCCTTGACCACTTCGGCCTCGATCAGGTCGCTCTGCCCTTCCACCTTCAGGGTGACCCGCGTGGTGGCACCCAAGGGCCGGATGTCACGCACCTCGGCGGCCTGATGCCCTTCGGTTTCGTGCCGCGACAACGACACTTCGTGCGGGCGGAACAGCACATGGTGGCCCTCGCTCAATGCCAGGCGGTTCGAATCCCCGAGGAAGTGGTAGACGAAGTCGTTGGCCGGTTGCTCGTACACCTCACCTGGCGAGCCGATCTGCTCGATCACGCCCTTGTTCATCACCACAATGCGGTCAGCCACCTCCATGGCCTCCTCCTGGTCATGGGTGACAAACACCGACGTCAGGTTGATGTCCTCATGCAGCCGTGCCAGCCAGCGGCGCAGCTCCTTGCGCACCTTGGCGTCCAACGCCCCGAACGGCTCATCCAGCAACAGTACCTTCGGCTCCACCGCCAATGCCCGCGCCAGAGCGATACGCTGGCGCTGGCCACCGGACAGCTGTTCCGGGTAGCGGTCGGCCAGCCAGTCCAACTGCACCATGTTCAGCAGTTCATGCACCTTCTCGGCGATGCGGCTTTCACTCGGGCGCTCGCCCTTGGGCTTCATGCGCAGCCCAAAGGCGACGTTGTCGAACACGCTCATGTGGCGGAACAGCGCGTAATGCTGGAAGACGAACCCCACGTTGCGGTCACGCACGTCGTGGCCGGACACATCCTCGCCATGGAACACGATGCTGCCCTGGTCCGGGGTTTCCAGGCCGGCGATGATGCGCAGCAAGGTGGTCTTGCCGCAGCCCGACGGGCCAAGCAGGGCGACCAGCTCGCCACTGTTGATATCCAGGTTGATGTTGTCCAGGGCCTGGAAGCTGTTGAAGCGCTTGCTGACGTTACGAACTTCGATCGACATGAATCATTCCTCCGCGGCGCTGTGGCGCAGGCGGTTAATACGGTTCTCGCTCCACTGCTTGAGCAGCAGGATGAAGAGCGCCAGGATCAGCAACAGGCTGGCCACGCTGAAGGCCGCCACGTGGTTGTATTCGTTGTAGAGGATCTCCACATGCAGCGGCAAGGTGTTGGTCACACCGCGGATATGGCCGGACACCACCGACACCGCGCCGAACTCGCCCATTGCCCGCGCGGTACACAGCACCACGCCGTAGATCAGGCCCCATTTGATGTTGGGCAGGGTCACGTGCCAGAACATCTGCCAGCCATTGGCCCCCAGCAAACGTGCGGCTTCCTCTTCCTGCGTGCCCTGCTCCTGCATCAGCGGGATCAGCTCACGGGCCACGAACGGCACGGTGACGAAGATGGTGGCCAGGACGATGCCCGGCAGGGCGAAGACGATCTGGATGTCGTGGTCCTGCAGCCACGGGCCGAGCAGGCCCTGGGCGCCGAACATCAGCACGTAAACCAGGCCGGCGATTACCGGCGATACCGAGAACGGCAGATCGATCAGGGTGACCAGGATGCTTTTGCCACGGAAGCTGTACTTGCTGACGCACCATGCCGCGCTGACGCCGAACACCAGGTTGAGCGGCACCGATATCGCCACTGCAAGCAGGGTGAGCCGCAAGGCCGCCAGTGCGTCGGGTTCGAAGATGGCTTCGAAGAAGGTGCCGAAACCGTTTTTCAGCGCCTGCGATACCACAATCACCAGCGGCAGCAGCAGGAACAGCGCGAACACCAGCCAGCCAAGGCCGATGAGCACCCGGCGCGAGGTGGCGCTGCCGCGGCGGGCGGCATTGGCAGCGGCGGTTGCATTCAGGGATGAACTGGACATGCCGGCCTCCTTCAAGGGGTTTCGATGCGGCGCTGCAGCAGGTTGATCAGCAGCAGCAGGATGAAGGAAACCACCAGCATCAGCACGCCGATGGCGGTCGCGCCGGTGTAGTCGTACTGGTCGAGCTTGACCATGATCAGCAGTGGCAGGATCTCGGTCTTCATCGGCATGTTGCCGGCAATGAAGATGACCGAACCGTACTCACCCACGCCACGGGCAAACGCCAGGGCAAAACCGGTGAGCCAGGCTGGCAGCAATGCCGGCGCCAGCACATGGCGGAACACTTGCAGCGGCTTGGCACCCAGGCACGCAGCGGCTTCCTCGACCTCGCGTGGAATGTCGGCCAGCACCGGCTGCACCGTGCGCACCACGAACGGCAGGGTGACGAAGGTCAGCGCCAGGGTGATGCCCAGCGGGGTGTAGGCGATCTTGAAACCAAGGTCGGTGGCGAACTGGCCAACCCAACCGGCCGGCGCGTACAGGGCGGTCAGGGCGATACCGGCAACCGCGGTGGGCAGGGCGAACGGCAGGTCGATCATGGCGTCGATGATCTTGCGGCCGGGGAAGGTGTAGCGCACCAGCACCCAGGCCAGCAGGGTGCCGATCACGCCGTTGATGATGGCCGCGAACAGGGCAGTGCCGAAGCTCAGCTTCAACGCGGCGATCACTCGCGGCGCGCTGATGATGGTCCAGAACTGCTCCCAGGTGAGCTGGGCGGCATGCACGAACATGGCGGCCAGCGGTATCAGCACGATCAGGCTGAGGTACACCAAGGTGTACCCCAGCGTCAGCCCGAAGCCGGGTATGACGGGGGAAATGCGACGTGACATAAATATCCCTGGTTGAACGCACGAGGCCCGGCAGTCATGCCGGGCCGGTGCTGGCTTTCGATTCTGGGGCTGTCACACAGCCCCGCATCATCCTGGCCGCTTACTGTGCCTGATAGATCTGGTCGAAAACACCGCCATCATTGAAGAACTTGGGTTGCGCAGTCTTCCAGCCACCGAAATCCTTGTCGATCGTCACCAGGTCCAGTTTCGGGAACTGCTTGCCGAACTCGGCCGCCACCTTCTCATCACGCGGGCGGTAGAAGTTCTCGGCGGCGATCTTCTGCCCAGCCGGGCTGTACAGGTGTTTCAGGTACTCGGTGGCAATTTCCGTATTACCCTTTTTCTCGGCGTTCTTGTCCACCACCGCAACCGGTGGTTCAGCCAGGATCGACAGCGACGGCACCACGATGTCGAACTTGTCGGCGCCGCCGTCTTCCTTCAGCGCCAGGAACGCTTCGTTTTCCCAGGCCAGCAGCACATCGCCCTGGCCATTGTTGACGAAGGTGATGGTGGAGCCACGCGCCCCGGTATCCAGCACCGGCACGTGCTTGAACAGTTCCTGCACGTAGGCTTTGGCTTTCTCTTCGCTGCCACCGGTTTTCAGGCCATAGGCCCAGGCCGCCAGGAAGTTCCAGCGTGCGCCGCCGGAAGTCTTCGGGTTGGGCGTGATCACCGAGACGTCTTTCTTGATCAGGTCGCCCCAGTCCTTGATGCCCTTGGGGTTGCCCTTGCGCACCAGGAACACGATGGTGGAGGTATAGGGGGTGCTGGCATCGGGCAGGCGCTTCTGCCAGTCCTCGGGCAGGGTCTTGCCCAGTTTCGCGATTTCGTCGATATCACCGGCCAGGGCCAGGGTTACCACGTCGGCACGCAACCCGTCGATCACCGCACGGCCCTGCTTGCCCGAGCCACCGTGGGACTGCTGGATTTTCACCTTGTCGTCCGGGTGGGACTGCTGCCAGTGCTTGATGAATTCGGCGTTGTACTGCTGGTACAGCTCACGGGTGGGGTCGTAGGACACGTTCAGCAGTTCGTAGTCCTTGGCGACGGCGGAACCGGCAAAAACAGCGCTGGCCAGGGCGGCGAGTGCATAGCGGCGGATGGACATGGTGAAGCTCCCGATTGGCATTTTTCTAGTTCTGAAGGGTAAGGCGGGTCAGCTGGGCTTGTTGCCAGGCTGTTGCAGGCGGAATTTTTCCTTGCGTTCGATCTGCACCACCTGGGCGTTGTGCACGGTGATCTCCACCGCACCGAAACGCAGGTCGCGCAGGGCGCTCTGGATTTCCCGCAGGATGGTGGCTTCGTCCTGACCGTCGATACTGCGCAGCGATGCACTCATGCTCGTTCTCCTTGGAGTGAGGTGCCGGGCTGAGAGATGGGAAGGGGAATGCGCCTGGCTTGAGGGCAATAGTAGTGAGGCGGGGATATTCTTAAAAATACTGTTTAAGAATGTTTATATAACCAAAAATCTTAGGCCGGTTTTGAGGTGAGAAACCTGATCCCTGTGGGAACGGGCTGGCCCGCTCCCACAGGTTTTCATGTCAGGTTGGGCGCTGTGCTTGCGTAGTATTTTCAGGCTCGCGGATCTTGTACCACGCCACATACAGCGCCGGCAGGAACAACAGCGTCAGCAAGGTGGCGACGATGATGCCACCGATCATGGCGTAGGCCATCGGCCCCCAGAACACTTCCCGGGCAATCGGGATCATGCCCAGGCTCGCGGCGGCTGCCGTCAGCAGGATCGGCCTGCGACGGTGGTTGGTAGCCTCCACCACAGCGTCCCAAGGCGAGAAGCCCTGCGCTTCGAACTCGTCGATCTGCGTCACCAGAATCACCGAGTTACGAATGATGATGCCTGCCAGCGCCAGGATGCCGAGAATCGCTACGAAGCCCATCGGCGTACCCGTAGGAACCAGCGCCAGCACCACGCCAATCAGCCCCAACGGTGCCACGCTGACCACCAGGAACAGCTTCTGCACGCTGTGCAGCTGAATCATCAGGAAGGTCGCCATCAGGAACAGCATCAGCGGAAGCACCTTGGCGATCGGGCCTTGCGCCTTGCCGCTCTCCTCCACCGTGCCGCCGGTGGCTACCTCGTAACCGGTCGGCAACTCGCTAGCGAATTTCTCGATATCGGGTTTCAGTTGCGCCACCAGGTCGGTCGGCTGGATATCGCCATTGACCGACGCCTTGAGGGTGATGGTGGGCTTGCGGTCACGGCGCCACACCAGCGGCTGTTCCAGCTCGTAGCGCACCGTGGCGAACGCCAGCAGCGGGATGGAGGTGCCGCTGGGGGTGAGGATCTGCAGGTTCTGCAAGGTGTCCGGCGAGCCACGCTCGCTGTCCACGGCACGGGCGACCACGTCGATCAGGTAGATATCGTCGTTGACCTGGGTGACCGGCACACCGGTGACGATACTGTTCATCACGTTGGCCACGTCTTCCGAAGACAGCCCCAACTGGCGTGCCTTGTCCTGGGCGATCTCGATGCGCAGCACCTTACCGGGCTCGTTCCAGTCGTAGATCATCTCGCCAACATTGGGGTTCTTGTCCAGCAAGGTAGCCAGTTCGATGGCGTGCTTGCGCACCTGGTCGATGTCCTTGCCACTGACCCGGTACTGGATGGGGCGGCCAACAGGCGGGCCCATCTCCAGTGACTGCACGTTGGAACCGATGCCCACGAAGTCTTCACGCAGGCGCTTCTGCAAGCGGGCGATCAGCTCGCCGCGCTGCTCCAGGCCTTTGCTGACGATGACCAACTGGGCGTAGTACGGGTTCTGCAACTGTTGGTCCAGCGGCAGGTAGAAGCGCACCGCGCCCTCGCCGATATAGGTGCTCCAGTGGTCGATGTCCTCATCGTCCTTGAGCGTCGCTTCCAGGCGGTCGACCACCTTGCGCGTCTCTTCGATAGAGGCGTTCTGCGGCAGGTTGAGGTCGACCAGGATCTCCGGGCGGTCCGAGGCCGGGAAGAACTGGTTCTGCACATACCGCATGCAGAACACCGACAGCGCGAACAGCACCACCGTGCCGATGATGGTCAGCCAGCGGTGGCGCATGCTCCACAACAGGCCATGTTCGAAGGCGCGGCCCACCCTGCCCGGCTGGTTGTCGTGGGCCTTCATTTTCTTGGCATTGAGAATATGCACGCCAAGCACCGGCGCGAAGAACACGGCCACCACCCAGGACACCAGCAACGCCACGGCAATCACCGCAAACAGGGTGAAGGTGTATTCCCCTGCCGAACTGGCATTGAGGCCAATGGGCACGAAGCCTGCCACGGTCACCAAGGTGCCGGTGAGCATGGGGAATGCAGTGGAGGTGTAGGCGAACGTAGCTGCCTGCTCCCTGGTCTCGCCCATTTCCAGGCGCGTGACCATGACCTCCACGGTGATCATGGCATCGTCCACCAGCAACCCCAGCGCGATAATCAGCGCACCCAGCGAGATGCGCTGCATGGTGATGCCGCTGTACTCCATGAACACGAACACCATGGCCAGCACCAGCGGTATCGAACACGCCACCACCAAACCGGCGCGCACGCCCAGGCTGACGAAGCTTACCGCCAGCACGATGATCACCGCCTCGAACAGCGCACTGGTAAAGCCGCCGACCGCCTTCTCGACCACCACCGCCTGGTTGGACACCGTGTGCACGTCAACGCCTACGGGCAGCTCATGGGTGATGCGCTGCATGGTCTCTTTGAGCGCTGTGCCGAACACCTGGATGTTGCCGCCTGCCTTCATGCCGATGGCCAGGCCCAGTGCCGTTTGCCCGTTGTAGCGGAACATCGGTGACGGCGGGTTGCTGTAGCCGCGCTCCACATCGGCGATATCCGCCAGCCGGAAGAAGCGGTCGTTGATGCGCAAGTTGACGTTCTGCAGGTCTTTCTCAGAGGCGAACTGCCCGGTGGTGCGCACCGATATGCGCTCTGGCCCGGCTTCGATCACCCCGGCCGGCGTTACCGTATTCTGCGCCTGCAACGCCTGCATCACCTGGCGCTGGTCGATACCCAGCGCAGCCAGCTTGCGCGTGGAGAAATTCAGGTACAGCACCTCGTCCTGAATGCCGACCATCTCGATCTTGCCGATGTTGGGCACTTCCCGCACTTCGGCCCGCGCCCGCTCCACGTAGTCGCGAAGCTGGCGCAAGCTGAGCCCGTCGGCGGTAAAGGCATAGATCGAGCCGAACACGTCGCCGAACTCGTCGTTGAAGCCAGGGCCCTGGATACCGTCGGGGAAGTCACCGCGGATGTCCTGGATCTTCTTGCGCACCTGGTACCAGATCTGCGGAATGTCGCCGGCCTTGGTGGTGTCGCGCAGGTAGACGAATACCGTCGACTCCCCGGGGCGCGTGTAGCTTTTGGTGTAGTCGAGCGAGTCCAGTTCCTCGAGCTTCTTCTCGATGCGGTCGGTGACCTGCAACAGGGTCTCGTCCTGGGTAGCGCCTGGCCAGCGGGTCTGGATGACCATGGTCTTGATGGTGAAGGACGGGTCCTCCTCACGGCCCAGGTTGAAGTACGAGAAGATGCCCATCAGCAGGCCAACGAACATCAGGTACCAGACGAACGACTGATGCTTGAGCGCCCACTCGGACAGGTTGAAGCTTCCTTTCATTGCGCGTCCTCGTCGAAGGCGACTTTCTGGCCAGGCTTGAGGCTGTTGACGCCGGCGATCACCACTCGCTCGGCAGGCTGCACGCCGGCGGACACGACAATGCTGTCGCGGGTGCGGTCGATCAGGGTCACATCGCGCAGGGCAACGGTTTTTTGCTGCGGGTCGATGACCCACACCTGGGTTTTGCCCTCGCGCTCCAGCAATGCGGTGGCGGGCAGTTCGCTGCGGGGGGTGACCTGCGAGCTCAGGGTGACGCTGATGGCCGTGCCCAGGTGAAACGCCGCAGGGGTACTGGCCAGGGTCAGCCGCGCACGGCGGGTACGGGTGGTGGCATCGGCCCTGGGCTCCAGCTCGCGCAAGGTGGCTGTGGTGCTGAGCGCAGGGTCAAGCTGCGAGGCGACGATGAAGGTCAGGTCGGGGTTCAACTGCTCGGCAACGCCGATCGGCAAATCGATCACGGCTTCCTTCACATCGGGCCGGGCCAATGTGACCACGGCCTGGCCGGCAGTAACGGTTTGCCCCGCTTCGGCCTGCCAACCGGTGATAACGGCGCCGTGATCACTGCGCAGGGTGCTGTAGCCCAGCTGGTCACGGGCCTGGTTGACCGAGGAACGGGCCTGTTCCAGCGACGCACCGGCGGTTTTCAGGTTGGTCTGCGCAATGTCCAGCTGCGCCTGGGCTCCCACGCCACGGTCGTACAGCTGCTGCTGACGGCGGGCATCGGCCTGGGCGTTTATCCACTGCGCCTGAACGCGGGCCAGGTCACCCTCGGCTGCGCGCAGTTGGTTCTGCTGGTCGGTCGGGTCCAGGGTGGCCAGGGTGTCGCCAGGCCTGACCTGTGCGCCTACATCCAGCCACCTGCGGGCGATACGGCCGCCGACACGAAAGCCCAGGGTGCTCTCATAACGCGCCTCGATCACCCCGGCGAACCGGCCCAGCAAGGCTTCCACCTGGGGCTGCACCACCACGGAAAGTACCGGGCGGACCGGGTCAGCGGGCGGCTCATCTTCACTGCAGCCGGCCAGCAGCAGGCCTGCACACATCACCCACAGCAGCGGTTTCATAGCGGGCTCTCCGCAGCATCGGCTGCCACCTTTTCCACCTGCATGCCAGGGTGCAGCAACTGCCCACCGGTAACCACCACGGTTTCGCCCCCTTCAAGGCCCTTGCCGATCACCACCTTGCCGGTGAGATAGCGGCTGACTTCCACTTCACGCAACTGCACCTTGTCGCCCTCGCCTACCACCCATACCGCTGGCTGCTTGATGCCCTTGGTCAAGGCCGACCAAGGCAACGCCACGCTGGATTTGCCCCGGCCCTGTGTGCTGACCGTCACCGGTGCCCCCAACTGCATGGCCGCCGGTACATCCTTCAGCCCGACCTTCACCTGCACCGTGCCGCTCTGGGCAGAAACGGTGGGGGTGATCTCGCGTACGGCGCCTCGGGCCTGCACCTTGGGGTCGTCCAGCAGGCTTACCACCACGCTGGCATCGCTTGGCTGGGCCGCCAGCAGGGATTCGTAAACGTTGAACACGGCATCACGGTCGCCGTCACGGGCCAGGCCGAAAATCGGCATGGTCGCCTGCACCACCTGCCCGACTTCAGCCTGGCGCTCGGTGATTACACCGTCCGCTTCAGACACCAGCGCGGTGTAGCTCAACTGCTCGTTGGCATTGGCCAGTTGTGCCTGGGCGGCCTTGAGGGCGCTCTGGTTGCTGCGCAGGGCGGCCTCGGCGGCGTCGTATTCACTCTGGCTGGTATAGCCTTTGGGCAGGAGTTTCTGTTGGCGCACAAAAGCGGCTTGCGTCTGGGTGACCCGCGCCTGGGCAGCAAACACCTCGGCCTTGGCAGAGGTGACGTTGTTCTGCAGGTCTTTAGGGTCCAACCGCGCCAACACCTGGTTGGCCTTGACATGGTCCCCCACATCCACGCTGCGCGAAATGATCTTGCCACCCACGCGGAATGAAAGGTCCGTCTGCACACGCGCCTGTACGTCGCCGGTCAGGGTGACCCGCGCAGCGAAGTCGGCAGGCTGCACCTGCTGCACGCCTACCCTGGGCAGCGTTGGCGGCAGTTCTTCCTGGCTACAGCCGGCAAGCGCACACAGCAGCCCCAGGCCCACAACCGATAGCGCACGCGTCAACGTCATGCAGGCTCCTTTCTTGCGCGCAAAAGATTCTTGGCATGCGACTGTTAGCGTAGGTCAGGGTTCGATAAAGATCATCGACATGTTGCTTGCCTCGTACCTGGCATATTCAGAAACCCTCTACTTCGTCCCTGTTCCTGGCCTGCACTAACCTGAACAGTGAACCACCCTGCAAGGAAGAACTGATTGCCCAGGGCTAACTCCCAACTGCTTCGTCGCGGCCGTTTCTCAGAACCTGGCAGGCTGTATCTGCTGACCACGATCACACACGGGCGTAAGCCCCTCTTTCACAATTTCGCTCATGCGAGGCTGGTCATCCAGCACCTGTACCAGTCGGACAAGGAGCAAAGCTGTCGTTCCCTCGCCTGGGTGTTGATGCCAGACCACTTGCATTGGCTCATACAATTGGAGAACGCAACGCTAGGTACATTGATGCGCAGGTTCAAATCCAGGTCCAGTCGCGCATTACACCAGGCAGGGCTTGAGCATGATCCAGTGTGGCAACCTGGGTATCAGGATCGAGCTCTGCGACGGGAGGAAAGCATCGTGCATGTGGCCCGGTACATCGTCGCCAACCCCTTGCGGGCTGGCTTGGCAAGGCGTGTCGGGGACTATCCACACTGGGATGCGGTATGGCTCTGAGTCATGACTTCAGGCATTCGCGGGTAAACCCGCTCCCACAGAGGCACCCCACACTGCTAGTCAGAAAAATTGCGCAATCCTTGTAGGTGAAACTGTCTTCCACAAGATCTCAAAGCTGGCGCAATCACTTTGGGAACAACTGTCTTCCGCAAGATCTCAAAGTTGGCGCCATCACTGTGGGAGCGGGTTTACCCGCGAACACCGGCGAAGCCGGTGCCATGCACCGCGCTGCCTGCTTCGCGGGTAAACCCGCTCCCACAGGAGAGGGGTCCACCCGCAAAAGCACCTGGTCAGGCGGAAGCGCCCAACTGGCCTGGGCGTCGCACCTGGGGCTGCGGGGCATTGGCGGCTGAAGTACCAGACGAAGAGGTCACCAACGAGACAGACAGCAGAATCAGGCCCCCACAGAGGCACCCACACTGCTAGTCAGAAAAAAAGCGTAATCCCTGTGGGTGAAACTGTCTTCCACAAGATCTCAAAGCTGGCGCAATCACTGTGGGAGCGGGTTTACCCGCGAACACCGGCGAGGCCGGTGCCATGCACCGCGCTGCATGCTTCGCGGGTGAACCCGCCCCCACAGGATGGGGGTTCACCCGCGAAGGCGCCTGGTCAGGCGGAAGCGCCCAACTGGCCTGAGCGTCGCACCTGGGGCTGCGAGGCGTTGGCGGCTGCGCCTTCTTCAATAGCCTGCTGAATCGCCTTGCGGCGGCGTTCTTCGGCGCGGCGGCTGAAGTACCAGACGAAGAAGGTCACCAACGAGACAGACAGCAGAATCAGGCTGGCCACCGCGTTGATCTCGGGCTTCACACCCAACCGCACCGCCGAGAACACTTCCATCGGCAAGGTGGTCGAACCCGGGCCCGACACGAAGCTGGCCAATACCAGGTCATCCAGCGACAGCGCAAACGACATCATGCCGCCAGCCGCCAGCGAAGGCGCGATCATCGGGATGGTGATCAGGAAGAACACCTTCCACGGCTTGGCACCCAGGTCCATCGCCGCTTCCTCGATCGACAGGTCCAGCTCGCGCAGCCGCGCCGATACCACCACCGCCACATACGCCGCACAGAACGTGGTGTGGGCGATCCAGATGGTGACGATGCCACGCTCCTGCGGCCAGCCGATCATCTGCGCCATGGCCACGAACAGCAGCAACAGCGAAAGGCCAGTGATCACCTCGGGCATGACCAGTGGCGCTGTGACCAGGCCACCGAACAGCGTCCGCCCCTTGAAGCGGGTGACCCGGGTCAGCACGAACGCCGCCATGGTCCCCAATGCCACCGCCGCCACCGCCGTGTAGCAGGCAATTTCCAGCGAGCGCATCACCGACCCCATCAACTGGGTGTTGTCGAGCAGGCCGACATACCACTTGACCGACCAGCCGCCCCACACCGTCACCAGCTTGGAGGCGTTGAACGAATAGATCACCAGGATCAGCATCGGCAGGTAGATGAACAGCAAGCCGAGCACCAGCATCAGCTTGGAGAAACTGAAGCGCTTCATGCCCTGCCCTCCATTTCTTTGGCCTGGCTACGGTTGAACAGCAGAATCGGCACAATCAGAATCGCCAGCATCACCACCGCCAGCGCAGACGCCACCGGCCAGTCGCGGTTGTTGAAGAACTCCTGCCACAGCACCTTGCCGATCATCAGGGTTTCCGGCCCGCCGAGCAGTTCAGGGATCACGAATTCACCCACCACCGGAATGAACACCAGCATGCAGCCGGCAATGATGCCGTTCTTCGACAGCGGCACGGTGATTTTCCAGAAGCTGTTGAAGGTGCTGGAGCCAAGGTCGGACGCGGCTTCGAGCAAACTTGAGTCATGCTTAACCAGGTTGGCGAACAGCGGCAGGATCATGAACGGCAGGTACGAATAGACCACGCCGATATACACCGCCAGGTTGGTATTGAGAATCTGCAGTGGCTGGTCGATCAGGCCCGTCCACATCAGGAAGCCGTTGAGCAGCCCGTTGTTGCTCAAAATGCCCATCCACGCATAGACGCGGATCAGGATCGCCGTCCAGGTGGGCATCATGATCAGCAACAGCAGCACCGTCTGGGTTTCTTTCTTGGCATTGGCAATGGCATAGGCCATGGGGTAGCCGATCAACAGGCACAACAGGGTGCTGAAGAAGGCCATCTTCAGCGAGCCGAGGTAGGCCGAGATGTACAGGTCGTCCTCAGTCAGCAGGCCGTAGTTGGCCAGGTTGAGCACCAGCTGGATCTTGTCTTCGACGTAGCTGTAGATCTCGGTGTACGGCGGGATCGCCACGTCAGCTTCGGCAAAGCTGATCTTCAGCACGATGAAGAACGGCAGCATGAAGAACAGGAACAGCCAAACGAACGGCACACCGATCACCAGGTGCCGCCCCTCAGGGGTGATGCGCCGGAAGGCTCGCTTGAGCTTGCGCAGCTTCATGACCGCAGTACCACGCCGCTGTCGTCTTCCCACCACACGTAGACTTCATCGTCCCAGGTGGGGCGGGCGCCCTGGCGCTCGGCGTTGGCGACGAACGACTGGACGATCTTGCCGCTCGGCAGTTGCACATGGAACACCGAGTGGCCGCCCAGGTAGGCGATGTCGTGGATCTTGCCGCGTGACCAGTTGTATTCAAAGTCTGGCTGCTGGGTGGTGACCAGCATCTTCTCGGGGCGCAATGCGTAGGTGATGTGCTTATCTTCCACCGAGGTGGAAACCCCGTGGCCCACATAGATCTTGCGTTCGAGCTCTGGCGAGGCGATCAGGGCGTGGCCCTCGGCATCGTCGATCACCTCGGCGTCGAACAGGTTGACGTTGCCGATGAACTCGCACACCAGGCGGCTGGTGGGGGTTTCATAGATGTCCACCGGCGAGCCTATCTGGGCGATCCAGCCCAGGTGCATGATGGCGATGCGCTGGGCCATGGTCATGGCCTCTTCCTGGTCGTGGGTGACCATGACGCAGGTCACGCCCACACGCTCGATGATCTCCACCAGCTCCAGCTGCATCTGCGAGCGCAGCTTCTTGTCCAGCGCGCCCATCGGTTCATCCAGCAGCAGCAGCTTGGGGCGCTTGGCCAGCGAACGGGCCAGGGCCACACGCTGGCGCTGGCCACCGGACAACTGGTGCGGCTTGCGCTTGGCGTACTGGGTCATGTGCACCAGTTTCAGCATCTCGGCCACACGGGCTTCGATGTCGGCCTTGGGCATGCGGTCCTGCTGCAGGCCAAAGGCGATGTTCTGCGCCACGGTCATGTGCGGGAACAGCGCGTACGACTGGAACATCATGTTGATGGGCCGTTCGTAGGGCGGCATGTCGGTGATGTCGACACCATCGAGGAAAATGCGCCCCTCGGTGGGCCGCTCGAAGCCGGCGAGCATGCGCAGCAAGGTGGACTTGCCAGAGCCGGACCCACCGAGCAAGGCGAAGATCTCGCCCTTGCGGATTTCCAGGGACACATCGTCCACGGCGACCGTTTCGTCGAATTTTTTCGTGACCCGGTCGATCTTGACCAGCACCTGCTTGGGTTGCTGGCCACCCTCGAGGGCTTTTTTATAGGCACCGGAGGCAACTGCCATGAGTGAAACTCCCAACAAGATTTTTTATGCCCGCCGGGCCTGACGCGCAGGCACCGGTGCGGGCCTGGTGGATTACTTGCCCGACTTGACCTTGGTCCAGCTACGGGTCATCAGGCGCTGCACCTTGGGCGGCAGCTCTGAGTTCACGAACATCTTGTCCAGTACGTCCTGCGGTGGGTAAACCGCGGCGTCAGTCCTCACGGCCTGGTCCATCAGGTCGCCAGCCTTCAGGTTGGGGTTGGCGTAACCGACGTAATCACTGACCTGGGCGATAACCTCAGGTTTCAGCAAATAGTTGATGAAGGCATGGGCCTGTTCGACGTTCTTGGCGTCCTTGGGGATGGCCAGTACGTCGAACCAGAGGTTGCCGCCTTCCTTGGGAATGGCATAGGCCAGGTTCACGCCCTTCTTCGCCTCTGCGGCGCGGGCCTTGGCCTGGAACACATCGCCCGAGAACCCCGCTGCCACACAGATATCGCCGTTGGCCAGGTCGGTGATGTATTTGGAAGAATGGAAGTACGTCACGTACGGGCGCACGGCCAGCAGCTTCTGCTCTGCGGCCTGGTAATCCTTGGCATTGGTGCTGTTGGGGTTCAGCCCCATGTAGTTGAGCACTGCCGGGAGCATTTCGTCTGCCGAATCGAGGAACGCCACCCCACACTTGGAGAGCTTTTTCATGTTCTCGGGTTCGAACAGCACAGCCCAGGAGTCGATGGTGTCCACGCCCAGCGCAGCCTTCACCTTGTCGACGTTGTAACCAATGCCGTTGGTGCCCCACAGGTAGGGCACGGCATACAGGTTGCCCGGGTCGTTCTTGTCCAGCCGCTTCATCAGCGACGGGTCAAGGTTGGAATAGTTTGGCAGCAGGTTTCTGTCGAGCTTGCGGAAGGCGCCCGCCTTGATCTGCTTGCCGAGAAAGTGGTTGGACGGCACGACCACGTCGTAGCCGGTGTTACCGGCCAGCAACTTGCCCTCCAGGGTTTCGTTGGAGTCGAACACATCCAGCACAGGCTTGATGCCAGTGGCTTTTTCGAAGTCCGCGAGTGTGGTTGGGCCGATGTAGTCGGACCAGTTGTACACGTGCACCGTCGGCGCCGCTTGGACGCTGCATGCCAGCGTCAGGCCCGCTGCAGCCATGAAGGCCTTGCGTAATACAGAATTGGACAAGTGGGAGGTCCTCACAATCAGTGCCTGGGTAGCGACAATGCTGCCGCACACGCAAAACCGGCGCGCAACTTACCTTCGCAGCCTCGATGACGCAATCATCAATTGCCATTCTTGGCCTCCAGGCCGGAAAAGCCCGGCCCAGAGGTGCTGCAACGGGCTTACTTGCCCGATTTGATCTTGGTCCAGCTACGGGTGATAACCCGCTGTACAGCCGCATCAGGCGCTGCAATTGCGTACAGCTGCTTTTTCACTTCGGCGGACGGGTAGATGCTCGGGTCGCTGGTGATGTCCTTGTCCACAAATTGAGTGGCGGCCTTGTTGCCGTTGGGGAAGCGCACGGCATTGGTGATCTCGGCCATGACTTCTGGCTGCATCAGGAAGTCCATGAACTTGTAGGCCGCTTCCTTGTGCTCGGCGTCCTTGGGCATGGCGACCATGTCATAGAACGTGCCGGCACCTTCCTTCGGAATCACGTAGTCCAGCTTGACCTTGTCGCCAGCTTCGTGGGCGCGGGTCTTGGACTGTTCCAGGTCACCCGAGTAGCCGACCGCCAGGCAGATGTTGCCGTTGGCCAGGTCGCCGATGTACTTGGAGGAGTGGAAGTAGGTGATCGAAGGACGGATGGAGAGGAACAGGTCCTCGGCGGCCTTCAGGTCTTCTTTCTTGGTGCTGTTGGTCGGCAGCTTCAGGTAGTGCAGCGCAGCCGGCAGCATCTCGGTGGGGGCGTCGAGGAAGCTCACGCCGCAGCTCTTGAGCTTGGCGATGTTCTCGGGCTTGAACACCACATCCCACGAGTCGATCTTGTCGACACCCAGTGCGGCCTTGATCTTCTCTGGGTTGTAGCCGATGCCGATCGAACCCCACATGTAGGGGAAGGCGTATTTGTTGCCCGGGTCGCTGGCATCACCCACGGCCTTGAGCAGATCTTCGTCCAGGTTTTTCCAGTTGGGCAGCTTGGAGCGGTCCAGCTCCTGGTAGACACCCGCCTTGATCTGCTTGGCCAGGAAGTTGTTGGACGGCACCACGATGTCGTAGCCCGACTTGCCGGCCAGCAACTTGGCCTCCAGGGTTTCGTTGCTGTCGAAAACGTCGTACTTGACCTTGATACCCGACTGTTTTTCGAATTTGGCGATGGTGTCCGGAGCGATGTAGTCCGACCAGTTGTAGACGTTCAATTCCTTGTCTTCAGCCTGTGCAGCACCCGCCATCGCGCCCATCAGGGCTGCGGCCAGCAACGTCTTGCCCATTTTATTCATGCGTCATGCTCCAGATTGTTCGGTTAGCCATCCGTTCAGCTGCCAGGCCACGCAGTACCTGCGTTTGGGCGACTGCAGCAGCCGCTAGTCTGGCAAGTTACGAGGCTGTGTTTCAAGAAAACCACAACCTTGTAACGACTTAATGTCACATCGCTAGGTTCATTTGATCGCTTCGAGGGTGAGGTCCAGGCACTTGCGGGCCTTTTCCACCAGTTCGTCGATCTCCTGATGGCTGATGACCAGGGGCGGCGCGATGATCATCGTATCGCCCACCGCGCGCATGATCAGGCCGTTGTCGAAGCAGAAATTGCGGCAGATCATGCCAACACCCATGCCCTCGTAACGGCTGCGCGTGGCCTTGTCCTTCACCAGCTCGATAGCGCCGAGCAGGCCCAGGCCACGCACTTCACCCACCAGCGGGTGGCCCTGCAGCTCACGCAAACGCTGTTGCAAATACGGTGCCGCTTCGCTGCGGGCCTTCTCTACGATGTGCTCGTCGCGCAGGATTCGCAGGTTTTCCAGGCCCACTGCTGCGGCCACAGGGTGGCCAGAATAGGTAAAGCCATGGTTGAAGTCGCCGCCTTCGCTGAGTACCTGGGCCACCGTGTCACGCACGATCACACCGCCCATGGGGATGTAACCGGAGGTAAGGCCTTTGGCGATGGTCATCAGGTCGGGCGTGAGGCCGTAGTAATCCGAGCCGAACCACTCGCCGGTACGGCCGAAGCCGCAGATTACCTCGTCGGCCACGAACAGGATGTCGTACTTGGCGAGGATCTGCTTTACCTTCGGCCAGTAGGTGTCTGGCGGGATGATCACACCCCCGGCGCCCTGAATAGGCTCGGCAATGAACGCCGCAACGTTCTCTTCGCCGACCTCGAGAATTTTCTGTTCCAGCTGTTCGGCAGCCCAGACCCCGAAGGCGTCCGGCGTCATGTCGCCACCCTCGCCGTACCAGTACGGCTGGGGGATGTGCACGATGCCGGGTATCGGCAGGCCGCCCTGCTCGTGCATACCGCTCATGCCGCCCAGGCTGGCGCCGGCTACCGTGGAGCCGTGGTAGCCGTTGATGCGGCCAATCACGGTCTGCTTCTGCGGTTTGCCCTTCAGGGCCCAGTAATGGCGAACCATGCGCAGCACAGTGTCGTTGCCCTCGGAACCTGAGCTGGTGAAGAACACATGGCTCATGCCTGCCGGGGCAACCTCGGTGATGGCCTTGGCCAGTTCCAGGGCCGGGGGGTGCGCGGTCTGGAAGAACAGGTTGTAGTAAGGCAACTCACGCATCTGCCGCTCTGCCGCCTGCACCAGTTCTTCACGGCCATAACCTACCGCCACGCACCACAGGCCGGCCATGCCGTCGAGAATCTTGTGCCCCTCGCTGTCCCACAAATGCACGCCCTGGGCCTTGGTAATGATGCGCGGCCCCTTTTCCTTCAACTGTTTGTAGTCGCTGAAGGGGGCGAGGTGGTGCTCGCCACTCAGGGTTTGCCATTCACGGGTTTGCGGGTTGTTGAGGCTCATGTGCTTCTCCGTAGACAGACAGCCGCGCTGCTGCGGCACCAGGGTTGATCAGACAGCAAACAGCAGGAACTCACGCTCCCAGGAACTGATGACGCGCTTGAAGTTCTCGTGCTCGGCACGTTTGGTGGCGACATAGCCGGTGATGAACTTCTTGCCCAGGTACTGCACCAGGGCACGGCTGTTCTCCATGCGTTCCAGGGCGTCTTCGATGGTGAGCGGCAAGCGCAGGTTGCGCCGCTCGTAACCACGCCCCTGTACCGGCGCACTGGCGGCAATGCCTTCGACCATGCCGATGTAGCCACACAGCAGGCTGGCTGCAATGGCCAGGTAGGGGTTGGCGTCGGCGCCAGGCAGGCGGTTTTCCACCCGCCGGTTTTGCGGGCCGGCGTCCGGTACGCGCAGGCCGACGGTACGGTTTTCTTCACCCCACTCCACGTTCACCGGTGCCGAGGTGTCGGGCAGGAAGCGGCGGAACGAGTTGACGTTGGGGGCGAACAGCGGCAATGCCTCGGGGATGAACTTCTGCAGGCCGCCAATGTGGTTGAGGAACAGCTCGCTCATGCTGCCATCGGCATTGCTGAAGATATTCTTGCCAGTGGCCACGTCCACCACGCTCTGGTGCAGGTGCATGGCGCTGCCGGGCTCACCGGTCATGGGCTTGGCCATAAAGGTAGCCGCCACGTTGTGCTTGAGCGCCGCCTCACGCATGGTGCGCTTGAACACCAGGATCTGGTCTGCCAGGTGCAGGGCATCGCCGTGACGGAAGTTGATTTCCATCTGCGCCGTGCCGTCTTCATGAATGAGCGTGTCCAGGTCGAGCTGCTGCAGTTCGCACCAGTCGTAGACGTCTTCAAACAGCGGGTCGAATTCGTTGGCGGCTTCGATCGAGAACGACTGGCGCCCCGTTTCTGGGCGGCCTGAACGGCCTACGGGCGGTTGCAGCGGGAAGTCGGGGTCTTCAACGCGCTTGGTCAGGTAGAACTCCATCTCGGGCGCGACGATGGGCTGCCAGCCCTTGTCGGCGTAGAGCTTAAGCACCTTTTTCAGCACGTTGCGCGGCGACAGCTCGACTGGGTTGCCCTTCTTGTCGTAGGTGTCGTGGATCACCTGCGCCGTCGGTTCGATGGCCCAGGGCACCAGGAACACGGCGCCCTCGTCGGGGCGGCAGATCATGTCGATGTCCGCTGGGTCCAGCAGCTCGTAGTAGATGTCGTCGTCCACATAATCGCCGGTCACGGTCTGCAGCAACACGCTCTCGGGCAGGCGCATGCCTTTTTCGGCGATGAACTTGTTGGTGGGCGAAATCTTGCCGCGCGTGATGCCTGTCAGGTCGCTGATCATGCATTCGACTTCGGTGATCTTGTGCTCTTTCAACCAATCGGTGAGCTGGTCGAGGTTGTTACTCATAAATACCTCAGGAGGTAAGGTGGTCCGCGACTTGATTCTGGCTGCAGTAGGTAGCTAAAGCAAAACCCTCCGCCCACGCGGGGGGTGGATACACTGCACGTGGAGCGTATCCGTAATGGGGTATCGGGGCAGGAATACAGAGAAAAGGCGAAAACCAATGACGAGGGCGGGCCGAGCGATGCCAGACGTCAATTATTGCGGCCAGTACGGACCTTGTGTCGACGCACCGCGCAAGCATGACTGGAACACCCTGCAGCACTGTACGTGCAGTGCTTTCAGGCCGTGACAAGCGGACCATGTGACCCTCGTTTTATTGTGTTCTGGGGTGTGATCGAGCTTAGCCTCGTTCATTTTTTTACACAACTACTGCGTAAAAAATAAACGACGGCAAGCTTCAGATAGCCCTTCTCGATGGAAATAGCGGATAATGGCACGCCCCGATATGCAGCAAATCTGCCGTAGATGAGCCATTTCAGGGCATCATGGGGTCGGCTTGACATCAGTTGGGCTTTTCGATTGACTGGTCCTGCAAGCCCCCCTTGATTGATATTTTTAACAACAAAGGTGTTGCATCATGTCGGTACCCCCGCGTGCCGTTCAGCTTAACGAAGCGAACGCGTTCCTTAAGGAACATCCTGAGGTTCTCTACGTTGACCTTCTGATTGCAGATATGAATGGTGTGGTGCGCGGCAAGCGCATAGAGCGCACCAGCCTCCACAAGGTTTACGAGAAAGGCATCAACCTGCCGGCCTCCCTCTTCGCCCTGGACATCAACGGTTCCACCGTCGAAAGCACCGGGCTTGGCCTGGACATCGGCGATGCTGACCGCATCTGCTACCCGATTCCGGACACCCTCTCCAACGAGCCATGGCAAAAACGCCCGACTGCCCAGCTGCTGATGACCATGCACGAGCTGGAAGGCGAGCCGTTCTTCGCCGACCCGCGTGAAGTGCTGCGCCAGGTGGTGAGCAAGTTCGATGACATGGGCCTGACCATCTGCGCCGCATTCGAACTGGAGTTCTACCTGATCGACCAGGAGAACGTGAACGGCCGCCCGCAGCCACCACGCTCGCCTATTTCAGGCAAACGCCCGCAGTCGACGCAGGTCTACCTGATCGACGACCTCGACGAGTATGCCGACTGCCTGCAGGACATCCTCGAAGGCGCCAAGGAACAAGGCATCCCGGCTGACGCCATCGTCAAGGAAAGCGCCCCCGCCCAGTTCGAAGTCAACCTGCACCACGTGCCCGACCCGCTCAAGGCGTGCGACTACGCGGTACTGCTCAAGCGGCTGATCAAGAACATCGCCTACGACCATGAGATGGACACCACCTTCATGGCCAAGCCCTACCCGGGCCAGGCAGGCAACGGTTTGCATGTACACATTTCCGTGCTGGACAAAGATGGCAACAACATCTTCACCAGCGAGGATCCCGAGCAGAACGCCGCGCTACGTCACGCTGTCGGCGGTGTGCTCGAGACCCTGCCCGCGTCCATGGCGTTCCTGTGCCCGAACGTGAACTCGTACCGCCGCTTTGGCGCGCAGTTCTACGTGCCCAATGCGCCGAGCTGGGGCCTGGACAACCGTACCGTCGCCCTGCGCGTGCCTACTGGCTCGCCGGACGCGGTGCGTATCGAACACCGCGTGGCCGGTGCCGATGCCAACCCGTACCTGATGATGGCTGCCGTGCTGGCAGGCGTTCACCATGGCCTGACCAACAAGGTCGAGCCTGGCGAGCCGATCGAAGGCAACTCGTACGAGCAGCTGGAACAGAGCCTGCCGAACAACCTGCGCGATGCACTGCGCGAGCTGGATGACAGCGAGATCCTCAACAAGTACATCGATCCGAAGTACATCGACATTTTTGTCGCGTGCAAGGAGAGCGAGCTGGAGGAGTTCGAGCACTCGATCTCTGACCTCGAGTACAACTGGTATCTGCACACCGTGTAAATGAAAACGCCGCCTATCCAGGCGGCGTTTTTTTGGGGGCTCCCGCGAAGAGCCCACCCCAGGTTTACAGAGCCTTCTCGAAAATCTTCGAATTGCGCTGGTAGTTGTACAGCGAAGCCCTCGCCGCCGGCAGGCGCTCGACACCACTGGGTGCAAAACCGCGCTCGCGGAACCAGTGCGCCGTACGCGTGGTGAGCACGAACAAGGTACTCAACCCCAACTGCCGGGCGCGGCTCTCGATGCGCTCCAGCAGCTCGTCACCGCGCCCGCCGTGGCGGTACTCCGGGTTTACCGCCAGGCATGCCAGCTCGCCGGTATCGGACTCGGCAATCGGGTACAACGCCGCGCAGGCGATGATCATGCCTTCACGCTCCACCACGCTGAACTGCTCGATCTCGCGCTCCAGCACCTCACGGGAGCGACGCACCAGGATGCCTTGCTCTTCCAGCGGGCTGATAAGGTCGAGCAAACCGCCCACGTCTTCGATGGTGGCCTCGCGCACGATCTCGAACTGCTCTTGCGACACCAGCGTACCGCCACCTCCCCGGGTGAACAGCTCGTTCAGCAGCGCACCGTCTTCGGCATAACTGACGATATGGCTGCGCGCCACGCCGCCCTTGCACGCCTCGGCTGCAGCGTCCAGCAACTCGGCCTGGTAGTCACTGCCCAGCCGCTGCAGATGGGGCGCCACCTGCTGCGGGCGCAGCTCACGTATCAGGTTGCCCTGCTCGTCCAGCAAGCCCGACTCGGCACCGAACAGCAGCAACTTGTCGGCGCCCAGTTCGATGGCAGCACGGGTGGCGACGTCTTCGCAGGCCAGGTTGAAGATTTCACCGGTGGGCGAATAGCCCAGCGGTGACAACAATACGATGGAGCGCTCGTCGAGCAGCCGGCTGATGCCTTTGCGGTCAACCCGGCGCACTTCGCCGGTGTGGTGGAAGTCCACACCCTCCACCACCCCGATGGGCCGTGCGGTGACCAGGTTGCCGGAGGCTACCCGCAAACGTGAACCCTGCATCGGCGAGGCGGCGATATCCATCGACAACCGTGCCTCGATGGCCAGGCGCAGCGCCCCCACCGCATCGATCACGCAGTCCAGCGTGGGCGCGTCGGTGATGCGCAGGCCGCGATGGTAGCGCGGGGCAAGGCCACGCTCGGCCAGGCGGTTTTCGATCTGCGGGCGCGAACCATGCACCAGCACCAGGCGCACGCCCAGGCTGTGAAGCAGCACCAGGTCGTGGACGATGTTGCCGAAATTAGGGTGTGCAACCCCATCGCCGGGGAGCATGACCACGAAGGTGCAGTCGCGATGGGCGTTGATGTACGGGGAGGCATGACGCAGCCAGTTGACGTAATCGGGCATGACAGGGCCTGTGGGTAAGTGGACGGAGAACGGCGGTACAGGGGGCGTTCGGCATCATCGTCGGAACAGGCTTGCGGTCACGCGCGGTCTCCTCTAGGCAGAAACGATTGAATGCGATGGACGTTTACTGCAGGCAATAGTGCCTGATCAGGTCACGCAATAGACGCACGGTGGGCTCGATACGTGACATTTCAAGGTATTCGCCAGGCTGGTGGGCGCAGGCGATATCACCCGGGCCCAGCACGATGGTCTGGCAGCCCAGCTGCTGAAGATAAGGCGCTTCAGTGCCGAATGCCACCGCTTCGGCGCGGTGGCCAGTGAGGCGCTCGGCCACCTGGACAAGCTCGGCGTCGGCCGCCTGCTCGAACGGCGGCACCTCGGGGAACAGCGGCGCGTAGTCGATGCGCACTTCGTGGCGCTCGGCGACCGGCTGCAACTTTTCACGGATGGCGGCACGCAACTGTTCCACGTCCATGCCCGGCAACGGCCGCAGGTCGAACTCCAGGGCGCATTGCCCACAGATACGGTTGGGGTTGTCGCCCCCGTGAATACAGCCGAAGTTCATGGTCGGCGTAGGTACCGTGAACTGCGGGTTACGGTAGGTCGCCTGCCATTGCCGGCGCAGGCCCATCAGTTCGCCCATGGCCTCGTGCATGGCCTCCATGGCGCTGTGGCCCAGGCTCGGGTCGGAGGAGTGGCCGCTGCGCCCGAGGATGTCGATGCGGTCCATCAGGATGCCCTTGTGCATGCGGATGGGCTTGAGGCCGGTCGGCTCGCCGATGACGGCTGCACGGCCAAGCGGCTGGCCGGCCTGCGCCAAGGCGCGGGCACCGGACATCGAGCTCTCTTCGTCACAGGTGGCCAGGATCAGCAAGGGCTGCTTGAAGCCATGCTCGAGCAGCGGGATGACCGCCTCGATGACCAGCGCAAAAAAACCTTTCATGTCGCAGCTGCCCAGCCCCACCCAGCGGCCGCCCACCTCGGTGAGTTTGAGCGGGTCACTGGTCCACAGTTGCTCGTCATACGGCACCGTGTCGCTGTGCCCGGCCAGCACCAGCCCGCCCGGGCCGGTACCACGGCTGGCCAGCAGGTTGAATTTGCCGGGGGTGACCTGCTGAATGTCGCAGGCAAACCCCAGGTCACCGAGCCAACCCGCCAGCAGGTCGATCACCTGGCGGTTGGACTGGTCCAGCGCAGGCTGGGTGCAGCTGACCGAAGGCGCAGCGATCAAGGCGGCAAATTGGTCTTTCAGCGGCGGCAACGGCATGCGCGTACTCCTTGGAAGCGTTGCCCATCATAGGACTATCCGCTGTCTGGAATAAACCGTTGGCGGTCGACTGCTGTAGACTCTGCGTCAACCACGCCCCCTCCTTCGAGCCTGTGATGCACAAAGAAACCGAACTCAAGCTGCGCGCCAGCCGCGAGACCCTTGCCGCGCTACGCGAGCACCCGCTGCTGAAAAAGCGCAACAAGTCTGGCTGGCAGACCCGCGAACTGCTCAACCAGTACTTCGACACCCCCGAGCGCGAGCTTTCTGCCGCCCGCGTCGCCCTGCGCCTGCGCCGCGACGGCGATGCCGTCATCCAGACCTTGAAATGCCGCGGCCAGAGCGTGGCCGGGCTGTCCGAGCGCAACGAGTACGAGTGGCCGCTGGACAAGGCCAAGCTGGACCTCAAGAAGCTCGACGACAGCTGCTGGCCGGTACAACTGGCCAGCCTGGACAAAAAAACCATCAAGCCGCTGTTCACCACCGACTTCAGCCGTGAATACGCCGAAATCGCCTGGGGCCGCGGCAAGAGCAAGGTTGTGATCGAAGCAGCCCTGGACCAAGGCTTTGTGGTCGCCGGCAAGCGCAAGGAAGCCATCTGCGAGTTGGAGCTGGAACTGCGCGAGGGTGACCCGCAGGCCTTGCTGGAGCTCGCTGCGGAGCTTGCCGCCAGCCTGCCACTGATGCCATGCGACATCAGCAAGGCCGAGCGTGGCTACCGCCTGCTGGAGCCTGACAGCTACGACCTGGGGCTGCCAGCCACCGAGCTGGACGCCGAGATGGCAGTGGACGATGCCTACGCCGCCCTGGCCTGGCAACTGCTGGGCAGCAGCCAGCGACTGGCCGAGCAGTACCGCCACAATGGCCATTGGCGGCTGCTGCAGGACTGGGTGGAATGCCTGGGCGAACTGCGCGCCCTTACCGCCAGCCTGGGCCAGGCAGCCCCGCGTGCTGCTACCCGCGACCTGCGCGGCCGCCTTGATGCGCTGCTGGAAGACTGGCGCCCGCTGGTACAGGCTGGCAACGACGACGAAGACGTGCGCCGCGCAGCCCCCGAGCAGTTTGCCGAAGAGCTCGAAGACACCCGCTGGGGCCAGTTCTCGCTGGAAACCTCGCGCTGGCTGCTGGCCCGTACCTGGACGGTGGAGCGCAAGGGCCGTGGCGAGCGTCAGGGCAAGGCGCAACTGGCCAGCTGGCTGGCACACCTGGTGGGTGAAGAAGGCCGCGCGCTCAAGTTGCCGCTGTACACCCAACGCCCCGAAGACCTGGCAGAACAGCTGCCGCGCATCGAACAGTTGCTGGCCTGGCTGCACCATGCCCGGCAGGTACTGGAAGCGCCGCAGATGGACCGCCTGTACGGTGACCTGAAGAAGCTCCATGAGCTGGCGGAGCAACCCATCAGCGATGAGTTGCTGGAAGCCCGCATCGAACAGGCGCGTGCCGTGGATCAGAGCCGGGGCTGGAAGCACCTGCTCAAGGCCTGAACCCCGCTCAAGCCCCGCTGCGCCCTCAACGGGCCAGCGGCAGGCTGGTGGTGGACTTGATTTCCGAGAGGGCCACGATCGAGTTCACCTCCTGTATGCCAGGCACATTCGACAGTTTTTCGAAGAAGAACCGCTCGTAGGCTTCGATGTCGGGCGTGACGATGCGCAGCAGAAAGTCCACAGACCCCATCAGCACATAGCATTCCAGCACCTCCGGAAACCCACGGATTGCGTCGGTGAACTCGGTGAAGTTGGAGCGCCCGTGTGCGTTGAGTTTCACCTCGGCAAATATCTGCGTGTTCAGGCCAATTTTCTTGCGGTCCAGCAAAGTGACCTGGCCCCGGATGACGCCTTCCTCGCGCAACCGCTGAATACGGCGCCAGCACGGCGATTGCGACAGGCCCACACGCTCGGCGATCTGTGCGCTCGACAGCGACGCGTCTTCCTGCAGCAGTTCCAGAATGCGACGGTCGTAAGCATCCAGTTCGCTGCGCATTGATCAGTCTCCAATATGTGTTTTGTCGAATAACTTTATTCGCCTTACCAGCGAACAAGCTCGATCATAGCGAAACAATGCCGTTTCAGGCATGCAAGAATTTCTGCATGAACCTGGAGATGCCCATGAACCCGACGCCCCGTACCGACGCCTGGGCTGCCAGCAACGCCCACAGCACCGTGAGCTACCAGCTGCAGGCCGAAGCCGAGCCGGACAGCCTGTGCCGCGTGCTCAACCTCTTCGCGTTGCAGTTTCTGACGCCGCACAGCGTCCACGTGAGCCAGCACGAGGATTGGCTGGCCATTGAAATCGGCATTGCCGGGCTAAGCTGGCACCGCGCCGAGGTGATTGCACAAAAACTTCGTAACCTGGTGTGCGTAGCCGATGTGAACCTGACCAACCAACACCGTGTGGAACTGGCAGTGATCTAGCGCCAGCGCAGCCCTGCAAAACCTCGAAACCCTTTGCAGCTGCCGCCTGCGGTCGCCCGGCTAGCCTTGATGGGCGTACCCATCAGGCACGGACGCCCTCATGCACAACCCCGACACCCTCACACTCGACCTGCACCGCATACTCGAAGCTCTGCTCGCCGACAGGCTGGTGGATGCCAACGACAGCCTGCGCGTGCTGCAACACGCGGCCGAACACCCCGTCGACCACCCGCTTGAGCAGATCGCCGCCTGCGCCTTGGACAACCGCAAATGCCCCGGCCAGCCACTGGACCTGGACCATTTGTGCCAGTGGCTGGCGGGCAAGGTCGACCAGCCCTACCTGCGCATCGACCCTCTGCAACTGAACCTGCCCCAGGTGTCGGGCCTTGTATCACCCGCCTTCGCCCGGCGCCACGGCATCCTGATCGTCGCCGCCGACGCCCTCAGCGTCACCGTGGCCAGCGCCCAGCCCTATCAGGACGACTGGCAGGCAGACCTTGCGCGCAGCCTCGGCCGCAAGGTGCTGCGGGCGGTGGCCAGCCCCGTGCACATACGCGAGTGCGGGCAATCGTTCCAGCGCCTGGCGCAGTCGGTGAAAGGCGCCCAGACCCAGCAATCGACCAGCCTGGGCGAGCTGGAACAATGGCTGGAAGCGGGCAGGCGCCACACCGACGCAAGCGCAGATGATGCCCACATCGTGCACATCGTCGACTGGCTGCTGCTGTATGCCCTGGAACAACGCGCCAGCGACATCCACCTGGAGCCGCGCCGCGATCAGGGCCACTTGCGCTACCGTATCGACGGCCTGCTGCACGCCGTCTACAGCTTCCCGGCCGGGGTGTCGCTGGCGCTGGTCAGCCGGCTGAAGCACCTGGCCGGCATGGACGTGGCGCAGAAACGTCGCCCTCAGGACGGCAGGTTGCATAGCCGTTTACCCAGCGGCGAGGCAGTGGAGTTGCGGCTATCCACGCTGCCTACCTCGTTCGGCGAAAAGCTGGTATTGCGCCTGTTCGACCCGCAGCGGCTGCATGAGAGCTTCGAGCAACTGGGCCTGCACGCGCAGCAACTGGCACAGTGGCAAACCCTGCTTGGCCAGCGCCAGGGCATCATCCTGGTCACTGGCCCTACCGGCTCGGGCAAGACCAGCACGCTTTACGCCAGCCTCAACTACCTGGCCACGCCCCAGGTCAACCTGTGCACCATCGAAGACCCTGTGGAGCGGATCGAGCCCGCCTTCAACCAGTTTCAGGTGCAGCACAGCCTGGGCCTGGGGTTCTCCGAGGGCGTAAGGGCGATGCTGCGCCAAGACCCGGACATCATCATGATCGGCGAGATACGCGACCGCGAAACCGCCCTGGTCGCCGTGCAGGCCGCACTCACCGGGCACCTTGTGCTGTCTACCCTGCATACCAACGATGCCTGTGCAACGATCATCCGTTTGCAGGAACTGGGCGTGGCCGACTACCTGATAAAAGCGACCCTGGTGGGGGTGATGGCGCAGCGGTTGGTGCGCACGGTTTGCCGGCGCTGCCAACCCAACGCATCCGCAGCCTGCCGCACCTGCCGCGGCACAGGCTTCTGGGGCCGCACGGGGCTGTTCGAGCTGCTGGTACCCAGTGAGCGCCTCAAGGCAATGATCGGCCCCGGAACGGACCTGGCAGACCTGCGCCGCCAGGCACTGGCCGATGGCCTGATCGACTTGCGCCGCGCTGCCCAGGCAAAGCTGGCAAGCGGCCATACCGTGGAGCAGGAAGTGCTGCGAGCCTGCAACTGACCCACCTTGGGCATCAAGGAACTTGGCGTGCTGGAAAAGATCCAAATCGCATCTTAAACCCCCACCCTTCGAGGTGTTCAATCATGCGTCTCAAAACCGCCATCACCGTCGCTGCCTTGCTTTCGCTGCCCGTCGGCTCGGCCATGGCCGATACGTTCTGGCGTAATGTGCTTTCGTCCGGCGCAACCACCGGGTCGACGTACCTGACCTCACGCGACCACAAGCTGGTCATGGCTGCACAGGACGATGCTGGCAGCTTCGTGGCCAGCGATGGCGCCATTCGCGGCCCCTTCCTGGAGTCGGCGATGCGCCAGGTACGGGTGGAGAACCCGGGCCTGAAGGCGACTGACATGGAGCTGGCCAACGCCATTCTGGCGAAGAATGCGGTGGCCGAATAAACCTGTAACCGGTGACTGCAAAAGGGCTGCTCGGCAGCCCTGAGCATTGCATCACTCGCCGATGGCTGCCTTGTAACCGGCAGCATCCAACAGCTTTTCCAACTCTGCGGCATCGCTTGGCTTGAGCTTGAAGATCCAGGCATCGTAAGGCTGTTCATTCAATTGCTCAGGGCTGTCAGCCAAAGCCTCGTTGACGGCGATCACTTCGCCACCCACCGGGGCGTAGATGTCCGAGGCCGCCTTCACCGATTCCACCACGCCCGCTGCGTCGCCAGCGGCGAACACCTTGCCCACTTCGGCCAATTCCACGAAAACCACATCACCCAAGGCTTCCTGGGCGTGGTCACTGATGCCTACGGTAACCGTGCCGTCGGCTTCCAGGCGAGCCCACTCATGGCTGTCGGCAAAACGCAGTTCGGCGGGGATATTGCTCATGTCTTGAATTCCTCGATTGGCTCAGCGGTACGCCCGCCGTTATGTGATGGTTCAGATCAGGACCTTGCCATGGCGCACGAAGGTCGGCTTGACCACGCGCACCGGGTACCATTTGCCACGAATTTCTACCTCGGCCCGGTCACCCGTGGCCATGGGCACGCGTGCAAGGGCGATGGACTTGCTCAGCGTAGGGGAGAAACTACCACTGGTTATCTCCCCTTCGCCAATCCCTGCTACACGCACGACCTGATGGGCGCGCAGAACACCGCGTTCTTCCAGTACCAGGCCGACCAGTTTTTCCTGGACACCCTGCTCGATTTCGGCCAGCAGGGCGGCGCGACCGATGAAGTCGCGAACGGGCTCCCAGGCAATGCTCCAGCCAAGGTTGGACGTCAACGGGGTGTGGGTTTCGTCGATATCCTGGCCATACAGGTTCATGCCCGCTTCAAGGCGCAGGGTATCGCGGGCGCCCAGGCCACTGGGCGCGATGCCGGCACCCACCAGGTCGTTGAAAAAGTTCACGGCCTGGTCGCCGGGGAAGATGATCTCCAGGCCATCCTCGCCGGTGTATCCGGTGCGCGCGAAGAACCAGTCGCCGTCGGCGAGGCCCTCAAAAGGGCGCAGTTGGCGAATCAGGGCAGCACGCGAGGCACTGACCAGCGCGGCGACCTTTTCTCGGGCATGGGGGCCCTGAATCGCCAGAATGGCCAGGTCGGGGCGCACCTGAAATTGCATGGCAAAGCCCTCGCCCTGCAATTGCAGCCAGCCGAGCACCCGGGCCCGGGTGGCCGCGTTGGTGACCAGGCGGTAGCCATTGGCGGTGCGATAGGCGATCAGGTCATCGATAACGCCGCCATGCTCGCTCAGCAGTGGGCTGTAGAGGGCCTGCCCGACCTCGCCCAAGCGGGCGACGTCGTTGGCCAGCAGCCGCTGCAGCCAGCCGGTGGCCTCGTCGCCCTGGACATCAATGACGGTCATGTGGGAAACATCGAACACCCCACAGTCCTTGCGCACCTGGTGGTGCTCCTCAACCTGCGAGCCGTAGTGCAGCGGCATGTCCCAGCCGCCGAAATCGACCGTCTTGGCACCGAGTGCCAGGTGCAGGTCATACAAAAGCGTGCGCTGTCCCATGGGTTTCTCCTTCCGGGCGTGGCGAAGCGGCGGCGGTGCGAAACTGGGCGCCGTCCGGCTGTGCCAGACCTGCTGCTACGCCATCACCCGCCGCGCGAATGCCGCGCATTGTAGCGGCAAGCCCGCCAAGTGGCACCCTCAGCGCGACTGACCGGGCCGCCGTGCAGAACGCCTGATAAGGCCGACAACCGGCAGCAGGCCCACCAGCACCAGCGTCAGCGCCGGCAGCGACGCACGCGCCCACTCCCCCTCGCTGGTCATCTCGAACACCCGCACAGCCAGCGTATCCCAACCAAACGGGCGCATCAGCAGGGTGGCCGGCATCTCCTTGAGCACGTCGACGAACACCAGCAACGCGGCACTGAGTACACCGGGCACCAAGAGCGGGAGGTACACCCTGAAAAACAACCTGGGGCCGCCCACGCCCAGGCTGCGGGAGGCCTCCGGCAGCGAAGGGCGAATCCGTTCCAGGCTGCTTTCCAGCGGCCCGTAGGCTACGGCGATGAACCGCACAAGGTAGGCCAACAGCAGCGCCGCAAGGCTACCCAGCAACAAAGGCTTGCCGGCACCACCCAGCCAAGTGGACAGCGGAATCACCAGGTGGTTATCCAAATAGCTGAACGCCAGCATGATCGACACGGCCAGCACAGAGCCCGGCAAGGCGTAGCCCAGGTTGGCCAGCCCTACCCCCATGCGGACACCGGGCGCAGGTGCCTGGCGCCGGGCAAAGGCCAGCAGCAAGGCCACGCAAACCGTGAGCAACGCCGCCGTCCCCCCCAGATACAGGGTATGCAGCACCAGGCCCACATAGCGCTCATCCAGGTCGAAACGCCCGCGCTGCCAGAACCACCACAGCAACTGCAGTACCGGGATGACGAATGCACAGGCGAATACCAGCAGGCACCAGCCACTGGCCAGTAGCGCCTTCAGGCCGCGCAGCCGGTACAACGCCTGCCCGCGCGGCCGTTCGTTGCCACTGCGGCTGGCCCCCCGGGCGCGACGCTCGCCATACAGCACCAGCATGACTGCCAACAGCAGCAGGCTGGCCAGCTGCGCGGCAGTGGAGAGGCTAAAGAAGCCGTACCAGGTTTTGTAGATGGCCGTGGTGAAGGTGTCGAAGTTGAAGACCGCCACGGCGCCGAAGTCGGCCAGGGTTTCCATCAGCGCCAGCGCGATGCCTGCGCCGATCGCTGGCCGCGCCATCGGCAGGGCCACCCGCCAGAACGCCTGCAACGGCGACAGGCCAAGCACCCGCGCCGCTTCCATCAGGCCTTTGCCCTGGGCCAGGAAGGCCGTACGCGCCAGCAGGTACACGTAGGGATAGAACACCAGCACCAGCACGATGATCACGCCACCGGTAGAGCGTACCCGCGGCAGGCGCATGGGCCCGAAGGCCTCACGCAAGGCCGTCTGCACCGGGCCGGCGAAGTCCAGCAGCCCAACGAAGACGAACGCCAGTACGTAGGCGGGAATCGCAAATGGCAGCATCAGCGCCCAATCCAGCCAGCGCCGCCCCGGAAACTCGCACAAGCTGGTCAGCCAGGCCAGGCTGACGCCCAGCACGGTGACACCGATGCCCACACCCACCACCAGCGTCAGGGTATTGCCCAGCAGCCGGCTCATTTGCGTGTCCAGCAAGTGTGACCAGATCTGCAGGTCCACCGCTTGCCAGGACAGCAGCAGCACGCTCAGCGGCAGCAGTACCAGCGTGGCGATCAGGCCGACTGGCAGGTACCAGCGGCGTTGGGGGGTGTGGGGCAAGGTCTGGGTTCCGAGTGGGGTGAGGCGGGCTTAGTTGTAGCCTGCACGGTCCATCAGGCGAATGGCTTCAGCCTGGCGCTTGCCGGCGATTTCCACCGGGATGCTGTCGGCCTTGAAGCTGCCCCAGGCGGCGACTTCATCCGAAGGCTTGACCTTCGGGTTGGCTGGAAACTCCTGGTTGATGTCGGCAAACAGCTTCTGCGCCTCTTCACCGGTCATCCACTCCACCAGCTTTTTGGCCGCTTCCGGGTGCGGTGCATGCTTGGTCAGGCCGATACCGGACAGGTTGACGTGCACACCGCGGTCGCCCTGGTTGGGCCAGAAGATTTTCACCGGCAGGTTCGGGTTCTGCTTGTGCAGGCGGCCGTAGTAGTAGGTATTGACCACGCCTACGTCGCACTGCCCGGCCTCGATGGCCTGGATCACTGCGTTGTCGTCGGAGAACACATCGGTGGACAGGTTGTTGACCCAACCCTTCACGATCTGCTCGGCCTTGGCTTCGCCGTGGTTTTCGATGAGGGTGGCCGTCAGCGACTGGTTGTACACTTTTTTGGCCGTGCGCAGGCACAGGCGGCCTTCCCAGTCCTTGTCGGCCAGCGCCTCATAGGTGCTCAGCTCTTCAGGCTTGACCCGGTCACTGGCGTAGACGATGGTGCGGGCGCGCAGGCTCAGGCCAGTCCAGTCATGGGACGAGGCGCGGTATTGTGCAGGGATGTTGCGGTCGATGATGTCCGACTTGATCGGTTGCAGAATGCCCATCTGCTCGGCCTGCCAGAGGTTGCCGGCATCGACGGTAAGCAGCAGGTCCGCCACCCCGTTGTCGCCCTCGGCCTTGATGCGTTGCATCAGTGGCGCTTCCTTGTCGGTGATGAACTTGATCTTGACCCCGGTCTTGGCGGTATAGGCATCGAACACCGGCTTGATCAGCTCATCGATGCGCGAGGAATACACCACCACTTCGTCAGCTGCCTGGGCAGCGCCACCGAACAGGGTAAGGGCCAGTGCGGCAAACAGGGGCTTGCGTGGCAACATGGAAAGCGCTCCTCGGATCGTTAGAGAGGCGCAAATGGTAGTGAATCCCATTTTCCAGCTCATCCACTTAGCCGTTACCGGATGTTGCAGTGGGCCACGGGGTGCCCCCGGCGTTTCAGGCCTTGGCCAGTTGCGGCAGGTCGCCACTCAGGCCCAGCGCCTGGCGCACGAACACCGCCTTGGCTTCTGGCATCTGTTCCACCAGCTTCAAACCGCTGTTGCGCAACCAGCGCAGCGGCAGGGGGTTGGCCTGGAACAAACGCTCGAAGCCTTCCATGGCCGCCATCAGCGCCAGGTTGTGCGGCATGCGCCGGCGCTCATAGCGGCCCAGCACTTTCACATCGGCCAGCCGCTCGCCCCGCTCGCAGGCACCGATCAGTACCTCGGCCAGCACAGCAGCATCCAGGAAGCCCAGGTTCACGCCCTGCCCCGCCAGCGGGTGAATGGTGTGGGCGGCATCGCCAATCAATGCCAGGCCTTCATCCACGTAGCGTTTGGCATGGCGCTGGCGCAGCGGCACGCACACCCGAGGGTCGGTTTGCAGCACATCGCCCAGCCGCCCTTCGAATGCCTGCTGCAGCGCCTTGTTGAATGCCGGTTCGTCCAGCGCCATCAGCCGCTCGGCGTGCTCCGGGGTGGTCGACCACACGATCGAACACCAGTCTTGCGCGCCATCACGGCTTAGCGGCAGGAACGCCAGCGGGCCATCATCGGTAAAGCGCTGCCAAGCGGTGGCCTGGTGGCCGGCCGTGCAGCGCACGCTGGTGACGATGGCGTGGTGAAGGTAGTCCCACTCGCGGGTTTCGAACCCGGCCAGGCGGCGTACCGCAGAGTTGGCGCCATCGGCAGCGACCACCAGTGGCGCTCGCAGTTGCCGGCCATCGTGCAAGGTCACCAGCCAGTCCTTGCCGGACCGGCGCAATTGCTCCAGCCGGGCGTTGGGCAGCAGGCCGACATCGCTGTCGTGCAGGCGCTCCAGCAGGCCGTCCTGCACCACACGGTTCTCGACAATGTGGCCGAGTACCTGGGCATGCACACTGGCGGCCGAGAAGTGGATCTGACCCGTGCCGCTGCCGTCCCACACCTGCATGTGGCAGTACGGTGTAGCACGGCGCTGCGCGATGCCTTCCCAGGCCCCCAGCCGCTCGAGAATGCGCTGGCTGGCGGCCGAGAGGGCACTGACCCGTGGCTCGAAGGCGGCACTGGCATCGAAAGGCCGCACTGTCAGCGGCCCGCCATCGAGCAGCAGCACGTGCAAGCCGCTGTGGCGCAAGGCCAAGGCCAGGGCACTGCCGACCATGCCGGCACCTACTATCAGAAGATCTGCGCGCATTTCCATGCCTTACGCCAGCCTCGCTTGCGGCTTTAGCCGCACGTATAGGGTTTTGTCGACCCGCGCCACCAGCTCGCCGGCACCGTCGCGGATATCCACCTGCAGCCTGGGCAGGCATTTTTTGCCAGTGGCGGTCTGTTGGCGGATTTCGTCCAGCAGCCCGTCATCGATGTGGAATTCGGCATACACCGGGCCCTTGCCCGGCGAAATGAAATCGATGCTGGCGGCCTTGTCCCAGACAATGTAGTCGCGCCCCAGTTGCTCGATCAGCAGCAGCATGTAGAACGGATCGACCATGGCATACAGGCTGCCGCCGAACTGGGTACCGACGTAGTTGCGGTTCCAGCGCGTGAGCTTCATCGCCACCTGAATGCTGCGCATGTCCGGGCTGATGTGCTGCACACGGATACCAGCCCCCAGGTACGGCGGGTAGAGGTTGAGCATCCAGCGCAGCATGCGTGCACGCCGCGCCAGCTTGCGGGGGTTGCTCATGCTTTGCTCCGCAGGTCCGGCCGGGTACCCAGGCCCATGGCCTGGCGCGCGAACCAGCGCTTGGCCGGCGGCAGCAGGTCGAGGCCGAGCAGGCCAAGGTTACGTGCCGCCGCTACCAGCGGCTGGTTGCTGCCGAACAGGCGCGTGACCTGATCGGAAAAACCAATGGTCAGGGCCTGGTCCAGTTGCTGGCGACGATGGTACGCCTGCAGGGTCGGCAGGTCGCCCGGTATCGCGGGGCCGGCCAGAAGTGCCTCGGCCAGGGACTGCACGTCACGCAGCGACAGGTTGAAGCCCTGCCCGGCGATGGGGTGCAGGCTGTGCGCGGCATTACCCAGCACCACCAGGTGCGGCCGCACCTGTTCCTGGGCTTCGACCAGCGAAAGCGGATACAGGTGCCGGGCACCGACCTGGCGCAGCGCCCCCAGGCGATAGCCAAAAACACCCTGTAGCTCACGCAGGAAGCTGCGTTCGTCCACCTCGGCCAGGCGCTGTGCATCCATGCCCTGGCGCGTCCAGACCAGCGCGCAGCGGTTTTCAGGCAGCGGCAGCAAGGCCATGGGCCCGGCTTCGGTGAAGCGTTCGAAGGCCTGGCCGCCATGGGCTTCACCCGGCGTGATGTTGGCAATCAGCGCGCTCTGCTGGTAAGGCGTGGTGCGCACATGGATGCCCAGCTGCTCACGCAGCCCCGACCGTCCGCCATCGGCGAGCACAGCCAGGTCGCACTCGAACAGCGTGTCGTCGTTGAGCCGCACGCGGTAACCGCCTTCGATGGCCTGCAGCGCAGACACCTCTGCGGGGCAGCGCCAGCTCACCACGTCACGGTCCAGGCCTTGCCACAGGCACTGCCCCAGCCAGGCGTTTTCTACCACGTAGCCAAGCGCTGGCACGCCCTCCTGGCCGGCGTCCAGGCGGGTGGTGCCAAAGCGGCCACGGTCCGACACATGGATTTGCGTGATCGGTTCGGCCCTGCGGCCAATGGCCTTCCACAGCCCCAGTTGCTCGTAGATCTGCCGGGTACCAAAGGACAGCGCCGATGAACGGGCATCGTAGCTGGGCTGGAAGCTGTCGCCGGGCGCGAAAGGCTCGACCAGCAGGATCTTCCAGCCGCGGGCCTTGGCGCCCGCCTGCAGGGCCAGGGCCAGGCTTGCGCCCACCAGGCCACCACCGATGATCGCCAGGTTTACCCGGTTCATACGCGCGCGGCCTGCATCAACGCTTCGATTTCGGCGACCGTGCGCGGCACGCCCGACGTCAGGATTTCACAACCTTGCCTGGTCACCACCACATCGTCCTCGATCCGTACACCAATGCCGCGCCACTTCCTGGCCACAGCCTGATTGTCGGCACCTATGTAGATACCGGGTTCGACGGTCAGGGCCATGCCAGGCTCGAGCACCCGCCATTCACCCCCGACCTTGTAGTCGCCCACATCGTGCACATCCATGCCCAGCCAGTGCCCGGCACGGTGCATGTAGAACGCACGGTAGGCTTCGCTGTCGATCAACGCCTGCACCTCACCCTCAAGCAGGCCCAGTTCCACCAAGCCCTCGGTAATGACCCGTACCGTGGCCTCGTGGGCGTGGTTCCAGTGCTTGCCGGGGGCGATTTCGGCGAACGCCGCCGCCTGGGCCTTGAGCACCAGCTCGTAGATGGCCTTCTGTTCAGGTGAAAAGCGCCCGCTGACCGGGAAGGTGCGGGTGATGTCGCTGGCGTAGCAGTCGATCTCACAACCGGCATCGATCAGCACCAGGTCGCCGTCCTTGAGCAGGGCGTCATTCTGCTGGTAGTGCAGGATGCAACCGTTGCGCCCGGCGGCCACGATGGACCCATACGCCGGCATCTTCGCCCCGCCCTTGCGGAACACGTAGTCCAGCTCGGCCTCCAGGCTGTACTCATACAGCCCGGCCCGGCACGCCTGCATGGCCTGCACATGGGCCCGCGCAGAAATATCCGCGGCGCTACGCATCACCTTCACTTCCGCCGCCGATTTATACAGGCGCATGTCGTGCAGCAGATGATCCAGGGCAACGAACTCGTTCGGCGGCTGCGCGCCCAGGCGAGCCTTGGAGCGGATCACGTTGATCCAGTCCATCAGCCGGCGGTCGAATTCCGGGTTGCTGCCCATGGCGCTGTACACCCGCTCGCGGCCTTCGATCAGGCCCGGCAGGATTTCGTCGATGTCGGTGATGGGGAACGCATCATCGGCGCCGAACTCGCGTACCGCGCCTTCCTGGCCGGCACGCAGGCCATCCCACAGCTCACGTTCGGGGTTGCGCTCGCGGCAGAACATCACGTACTCGCCATGCTCGCGGCCAGGGATGAGGGCGATCACCGCCTCGGGCTCGGGGAAACCACTGAGGTACTGGAAATCACTGTCCTGCCGGTACACATGCTCGACGTCGCGGTTGCGGATGGCAACCGCAGCGGCGGGCAGGATGGCAATGCTGTTGGGGACCATCTGCGCCATCAGCGCCTTGCGCCGGCGGGCATACTCGGCCTTGGGAATACGGCTCATGGGCAGACTACCCCCGGGTTGGTCAGTGCAGAGATGGCTTGGGCGCGGGTGCAGCCGGCGTGGCCAGCTCGGAGAACAGCAGCAGCGGCGCTACACGCAGGTATTCCATGACTTCCATGTAGTCGCTTTCGCCGTCTTCGGACTCTTCCAGGGCTTCTTGCACCTGGGAGATGGCGACTAGGTCCTGCAGCACTTCCTTGGCCTCGATAGACAGGTCCTTGCCGCCGGCGTTCAGGCCGAAGCCGGTAATGAAGCCCTGGCACCACTGGCCCAGCGCGGTGGCGCGGTCGGTGAGGGCAGCATCATCGGAAGGCAACAGCAGGACGATGGCCATTTCGTCGCCGGTGAGTTCACCCTTGACCATTTCCTGCAGGCCGATCAGGGCGTTGCGTACGGTATCGCCGGGTTCGGTTTCCAGCAGTTGGGCCGCATCGGCCAGCCAGGCATCGGCATCGAAGCCGGCACCGGCGCAGCTGCGGCCAATGAGCAGGCCGTGCAACTCGGCCGGGGTGACAGGGTGACCATTGCTCGACAGCAGCATGGCGAAGGCGACGTAGGGCGATTGGGTATTGGGCATGGGCAGCTAGGCGCCAGACGGCGCAATGACTAGAATGGAGGCCTTGTATCCTAGCACCGGCAGGCGCGCCAAGACCATCGGCACTGGCCGGCGCCACCCAGGGAGAGGCATCATCGTCAGGTGAGTCAACGACGGAGCGAATCGAGTGCAACCCACGCAAGACAAAGACCTGCAGGCACTGATGAGCCGATTCGAGCTGCTGATCGAACGTGTCGAGCAACTTAAACGGCAAAATGCACTCCTAGTAGCTCAGGAAAAGTCCTGGCGCGAAGAGCGCGCCCACCTCATCGAAAAGAACGAGATCGCCAAGCGCAAGGTCGAGTCGATGATCTTACGCCTCAAGGCTCTGGAGCAAGACTCATGAGTTCAAGCAATAGCGTCACCGTGCAGATCCTGGACAAGGAATACTCGATCATCTGTCCACCCGAAGAGCGCAACAACCTGGTGAGCGCCGCGCATTACCTGGACAGCAAGATGCGCGAGATCCGCAGCAGCGGCAAGGTGATCGGGGCCGACCGCATCGCGGTGATGGCGGCGTTGAACATCACCCACGAAATGCTGCACCGCCAGGAAGACCGCACCGCTGCACCTGCGGGTGGGGCGAGCCGCGAGCAGGTGCGCGACCTGCTGGAACGGGTCGATCAGGCGCTGTCCGACGATGCGGATACCAAAATCAGCTGAGATTGGTATACTGGCGCCACTCCCTGGGGGATGCGCCAGTCGGTTATGTCCCTGAGCCGATACGCACAACCACGGGGGTTGCACGCTGGGGCCGGTGTGCATGTCCGCTCGACGGAAAGCCTTAACGCCCCCTGCAATCTCCACCTTGAACTTTCGGGTTCAAGGGCTACACCGATAGCGGTCTTATCGGGGAGCCTGAATTCTCTTGCCCGCCCTTCGGCGGGCAATTCGTTTTGGCCGCAAGCGTCGGCCAGCACTCCTGGGACCGCCTGTGCCATGACCGACACCGCGCCGCTCACCCGCCCCCAGCTTCGTCGCCTGCTTCGCAAAGCCCGCCGCGCACTCACCCCCGCCCAGCAACGCCAGGCCGCTGCCGGCCTGTATCGCCAGCTGGCGCAGCACCCGCTGTTCCGGCGCGCCCGGCACATTGCCCTGTACCTGCCCAACGATGGTGAAATAGACCCTCGCCTGTTGCTGCGTGAAGCCCAGCGACGGGGTAAGCGCACCTACTTGCCGGTACTGCATGCATGGCCGCGCACGCGCATGGTGTTCCAGCGCTTCGAACAGGGCGAAGCCCTCAAACCCAACCGGTTTCGCATCCCTGAGCCGGTCATCGACCGCAGGCGGCAGCGCCCGATCTGGGCCCTGGACCTGATTTTGCTACCACTGGTCGGTTTTGATGATGCGGGCGGGCGGCTGGGGATGGGCGGC
>NZ_JACVVF010000027.1:0-70943 GCF_016648095.1 Pseudomonas sp. S32 | reverse complement strand
CGTAGGAGCGAGCGCAGCTCGCGATGCGCCGCGCGGGCGGCGCTCGGTCTCGCAGGCGAAAAACCCCTAAAGGCGGGCACCTGCATGCCCTCACACCCTGCTCCCGCCAGTCATTCGGCAAACCGCGCGCGTAGCGCTCAAACAGGTTGATTCACCCGCCCACCAACCCGGCTCAGCCATACCGAGGCCAGAATGATCGCGCCACCAATGAACAGCCGCCCCAGCGGTTCGTGCTGGTTCCAGATCAGCAAGTTCAGCAGCAGCCCCACCGGTACATGCAGGTTGTTCATCACAGCCAGCGTGCCACCGGAAACCAGGCACGCACCCTTGTTCCACCAGTAAAGGCCCAGGGCTGTCGGGCACAGGCCCAGGAACAACAGCACCAGCCACTGCACCTGGGTAGCGGGCAAGTGCTGAGGGTTGCCGAATAGCAGGAACGCGGGCAAGGCCACCAACAGCGCGCCCAGGTAAAAGTAGCCGAAGCGGGCATAGTGCGGCAGGTCGCTGGGGTTGCGGGCCACCAGATGCCGATACAGCACCTGGCCAGCGGCATAGGTGAAGTTGGCCAGCTGCAGCAGCAGGAAGCCCATGAAGAACTCACCGCTGATGCTGTCGAAACGGATCACGGCAGCCCCCGCCACTGCCACCAGCGCTGCCAGCAACGCCCAAGGGTTGAAGCGCCGGTTCATGGCGTCTTCGATCAGGGTCACGTGCAGCGGTGTCAGGATGGTGAACAGCAGCACCTCCGGCACACTGAGCACGCGAAAGCTCAGGTACAGGCACACATAGGTGATGCCGTACTGCAGCGCGCCGATCAGCAGCATCGAACGCATGAAGCGTGGCGGCACCTGGCGCCAGCGGGTCAGGGGCAAAAACACCAGCCCCGCCAGCAGCACCCGGGCCAACACGGCGAAATAGCTGTCGACGTGCCCGGCCAGGTACTCGCCGATCAGGCTGAAGGAAAACGCCTGGATCAGCGCGACGATAATCAGGTAGCCCATGGTTGCCTCTCTTGGATAAGGCCGCGACCTTAGCGGCTTGCACCGGCCCAGTTCAACCACTGGGAATGGAGGGGTAACCACCCTTGCGCGGGTCGCCCCCACCAGCGCCCTTTTCGCACCCCATAAAAAAGCCCGGCCAGTGGCCGGGCAGGTTCACCCAAAGGAGCTAAAAACGGGTGCAAGGGTTGGGAATTCGGTACGCCTCAGGCGATCGCGGCCATCTGGGCCTTGGCCTGGTTCAGGCCCTTTTCGTGGAAATCACCGCTCATGTTCAGGCCTTCGGCGTGGATGAAATCAACATCGTGGATACCGATGAACGCCATCACCTGGCGCAGGTAGGGTTCCTGATGATCACTGGTGGCGCCGGCATGAATGCCGCCACGAGCGGTGAGCACAATGGCGCGTTTGCCGGTCAGCAGCCCCTGTGGGCCGGTTGGCGTGTACTTGAAGGTGACGCCGGCGCGCAGCACGTGGTCCAGCCAGGCCTTCAGGGTGCTGGGGATGGTGAAGTTGTACATGGGCGCGGCCATGACCAGTACATCGGCAGCCAGCAGTTCATCGGTCAGCTCGTTGGAGCGTGCCAGGGCGTCGAGCTCGGCGGCGCTGCGTTGCGCTTCTGGCTTCATCCAGCCACCCAGCAGGTGGGCGTCCAGGTGCGGTACCGGGTTGGCCGCCAGGTCACGGACGGTGATCTGGTCAGAGGGGTGGGCAGCTTGCCATTGCTCGATGAAATCCCGGGTCAGCTGGCGGGAGATCGAATCCTGCTGACGTGCACTGCTTTCGATGATCAATACGCGGGACATGGGTGCCTCCATCGGCAAAAAGGGATGCGAGTCGATGGAGGGAAGACTAAAGCTTGACCTATCGATTAAAAAGCGTAAAAAGTGGGTGTAACATATCGATTAATTTGTTTATTCAGCCGAGCAGGCAACCGTGACACGCAGCTTGATGATCTGCCGGTTGAACTTGGCAGTGACGTCGGCGCGTTTGCCTGCCGGCACATTCACACGCCGTACCCTGGGGGCCTCGGGGCCATTGCGGAAGGTGACCTTGCAGGCAGCGGGCACTTGGCCATAGTTGTCCAGGGTGATGGCGCCGATATCGTAGGCGGTGTCGTAGGCAGTGGCATCGAGCTTCACCCCGTCGATGTGTTTTTCCACCTCGATGGGGTAGGCAAACGCTGCAACCGGCAGGCACAGCAGCATTGCTGCACATAATTTTTTCATCGGCGCTCTCCTTGAAAGAGCGCAGCTTAGGACAACAGGAGCACCACATGAAAGCGCCGCGCGTGACCCTAGACCAGTGGCGGACCCTGCAGGCGGTGGTCGATCACGGCGGCTTCGCCCAGGCAGCCGACGCCCTGCACCGCTCACAGTCGTCGGTGAGCTACACCGTGGCGCGCATGCAGGAACAACTGGGCGTGCCGTTGCTGCGCATCGACGGGCGCAAGGCAGTGCTCACCGAGGCCGGCAACGTGCTGCTGCGCCGCTCGCGCCACCTGGTCAAGCAGGCCAGCCAGCTGGAAGACCTGGCCCACCACATGGAACAAGGCTGGGAAGCGGAAGTGCGCCTGGTGGTCGATGCTGCCTACCCCAGTGCCCGCCTGGTACGCGCCCTGGCTGCCTTCATGCCGCAAAGCCGGGGGTGCCGCGTGCGCCTGCGCGAGGAGGTGTTGTCGGGGGTGGAGGAAGTCATGCTCGAAGGCATCGCCGACCTTGCCATCAGCAGCTACAGCATCGGGGGCTACCTGGGTGCGGAGCTGAGCGCGGTGGAGTTCGTGGCGGTTGCCCACCCAGAGCACAGCCTGCACCGGCTGGGCCGTGAACTGACCTTCCAGGACCTGGAAAGCCAGTTGCAGGTGGTGATTCGTGACTCCGGCCGTGCCCAGCCCCGTGACGTGGGCTGGCTGGGCGCCGAGCAGCGCTGGACGGTAGGCAGCCTGGGCACCGCCACCACCTTTGTCAGCAGCGGCCTGGGCTTTGCCTGGCTGCCGCGGCACATGATCGAACGCGAGCTGCGCGACGGCGTGCTGAAACCTCTGCCGCTGGACCAGGGTGGCAGCCGCCACCCGCTGTTCTACCTTTATTCGAGCAAGGAAAAGTCCCTGGGCCCGGCCACGCAGATCCTCATCGACCTGCTGCGCAATTTCGACACGGCACCACTGGACGTGCCCTTCGCCGCCCCCGCCCAAGCCTGACAGGACCGCGCCCATGGCTTATTTCGAACACGAAGGCTGTGCACTGCACTACCGCGAGTATGGCCAGGGTGAGCCACTGGTGCTGCTGCACGGCCTGGGCTCCAGCAGCCAGGACTGGGAACTGCAGGTGCCGCTGCTAAGCCAGCACTACCGGGTGATCCTGATGGACATCCGCGGCCATGGCCGGTCCGACAAGCCCCACGACGGTTACCACATCGCCACCTTCAGCGCCGACCTGCTGGCCTTGCTCGAGCACCTGCACACCGGGCCCGTGCACCTGGTGGGGCTGTCCATGGGCGGCATGGTCGGTTTCCAGTTTGCCGTCGACCACCCCCAGTGGCTGCGTAGCCTGTGCATCGTCAACAGTGCGCCCGAGGTCAAGCGTCGCACGCGCAGCGACTGGCTCTGGTGGCTTAAACGCCGTGGGCTGGCCACCGTGCTCAGCGTCGAAACGGTCGGCAAGGCCCTGGCCCAACGGTTGTTCCCCAATCCAGAGCAGGCCGCGCTGCGCCACACCATGGCGCAGCGCTGGGCCCGCAACAACAAGCGCGCCTACCTCAAGAGTTTTGACGCCATCGTGGGCTGGGGCGTACAGGAACGCATCGGGCAGATCCACTGTCCTACCCTGGTGATTGCCGCCGACCACGATTACACCCCGATACAACTCAAGGCGGCGTACGTCGCCCTGATGCCCCAGGCAACACTGGTAGTGATCGAAGATTCCCGGCACGCTACCCCCCTTGATCAATCCCAGGTTTTCAACCAGACCCTGCTGCAGTTTCTTGCAGCGGCTTGCTCCCCTGAAGGATCTTTGCGCCCATGCTGAAAAAACTCCTGCTTACCGCCTGCTCCGTTGCTTTCGCCACCAGCGTCATGGCCTCGGACAAGACGCCGCACGTGCTGCTGGACACCAGCTTCGGCCAGGTAGAAATCGAGCTCAATGCCGAGAAAGCCCCGGTCAGTACCAAGAACTTCCTGCAGTACGTCGACAGTGGCTTTTACAACAACACCATCTTCCACCGGGTAATCCCGGGCTTCATGGTGCAGGGCGGTGGCTTCACCGAGCAGATGGTGCAAAAGCAGACCAAAGACCCGATCCACAACGAGGCCAACAACGGCCTGATGAATACCCGGGGCACGCTGTCGATGGCGCGTACCTCCGACCCGGATTCGGCCACCAGCCAGTTCTTCATCAACGTGGCTGACAACGACTTCCTCAACCCGGGGCGTGACCGCGGCTACGCCGTGTTCGGCAAGGTGACCAAGGGGATGGAGGTGGTGGACCAGATCGTCAATTCGCCCACCACCATCAAGAAAGGCATGCGTGACGTGCCTGCCGACCCCGTTTTCATCAAGTCGGCCAAACGCATCGACTGATCGCGAGTCTCACAAGGACGTGCGCCGCTTCGCGGCTGGATGAACAGGAGTTGCATGGCCCATGCTGTACCGTCGTTTCGAACAACTGATCGATATTTTCCGCGACGCCCCGAGCGAGGCACCTCCCAGCCGCGTGTGGCCCTTCTACCTGTATTACCTGCGCCAGGTCTGGCCCAGCTTCCTGGCGCTGCTGGTGGTGGGCCTGGTGGCCTCGTTGATCGAGGTGGCCATGTTCAGCTTCCTCAGCCGCATTATCGACCTGGCCCAGGGCACCCCCAATACCCGCTTTTTCAGCGAGCACAGCGGCGAGCTGGTGTGGATGCTGGTGGTGGTACTGGTGTTGCGCCCGCTGTTTTTCGGCCTGCATGACCTGCTGGTGCACCAGACCATCAACCCGGGCATGACCAGCCTGATCCGCTGGCAAAACCACAGCCACGTGCTCAAGCAGAGCCTGAATTTTTTCCAGAGCGACTTCGCCGGGCGCATTGCCCAGCGCATCATGCAGACCGGTAACTCGCTGCGCGATTCTGCGGTGCAGGCGGTGGACGCGCTGTGGCACGTACTGATCTACGCCATCACCTCGCTGGTGCTGTTCGCCGAGGCGGACTGGCGGCTGATGCTGCCGTTGCTGGCGTGGATCGTGGGCTATATCGCGGCGCTGTTCTACTTCGTGCCGCGGGTGAAGGAACGCTCGGTGGTTTCTTCCGATGCCCGCTCCAAACTGATGGGGCGCATTGTCGACGGCTACACCAACATCGCCACGCTCAAGCTGTTCGCCCACACCGATCATGAACAGCAATATGCCCGCGAGGCCATCAGCGAACAAACCGAGAAAACCCAGCTGGCATCACGGGTGATCACCAGCATGGACGTGGTCATCACTACCCTCAACGGCCTGCTGGTGGTGGCAACCACGGGGTTGGCGCTGTGGTTGTGGAGCCAGTCGCTGATCACCGTGGGCGCTATCGCCCTGGCCACCGGCCTGGTCATCCGCATCGTCAACATGTCGGGTTGGATCATGTGGGTGGTCAATGGCATCTTCGAGAACATCGGCATGGTCCAGGACGGTTTGCAGACCATCGCCCAGCCGGTCACCGTCACCGACCGCCCCGATGCCCAGCCCCTGAAGGTTAGCCGGGGCGCCGTGCGCTTCGACAACGTGGGTTTCCACTATGCCAAGGCAGCCAATGTGATCGAGGGGCTGAACCTGGATATCCGCCCTGGTGAGAAGATCGGCCTGATTGGCCCCTCCGGCGCGGGCAAGTCGACCCTGGTCAACCTGCTGCTGCGCCTGTACGACGTGCAGGCCGGGCGCATTCTTATCGATGGCCAGGACATCGCCGAGGTCAGCCAGGCCAGCCTGCGAGCTCAGATCGGCATGATCACCCAGGACACCTCGCTGCTGCACCGCTCCATCCGCGAAAACCTGCTGTACGGCCGCCCCGAGGCGAGCGACGCCGAGCTGGACGAAGCGGTGCGCCGCGCCCGCGCCGATGAGTTCATCCCGCAACTGTCGGATGCCCAGGGGCGCACCGGGCTGGACGCGCATGTGGGCGAGCGCGGGGTGAAACTGTCTGGCGGCCAGCGCCAGCGCATTGCGATCGCTCGGGTGCTGTTGAAGAATGCGCCCATCCTCATCATGGACGAGGCCACTTCAGCGCTGGACTCGGAAGTGGAAGCGGCCATTCAGGAAAGCCTCGAAACGCTGATGCAGGGCAAAACGGTCATTGCCATTGCCCACCGCCTGTCCACCATTGCCCGCATGGATCGGCTGGTGGTGCTGGACAAGGGCCGTGTGGTCGAGGTGGGCAGCCACAGTGAACTGCTACAGCAGCGGGGCTTGTACGCGCGGCTGTGGCATCACCAGACCGGCGGGTTTGTCGGGGTCGACTGACCCCTTCACCCCTGACGATAAGGCAACATGCCTCGCGCCTCTTCGGCATAGGCCATCACACCCGCACGCTCCTGCACCAGAAACTCGTCCACCGCACGGCGCAACCCCGGGTGCAACAGGTAGTGCCACGAACGGGTCAGCACAGGCTCGAAGCCACGTATCAGTTTGTGCTCACCCTGCGCCCCGGCGTCGAAGCGTTGCAGGCCCTCGGCAATGGCGTAGTCCATACCCTGGTAGAAACAGGTTTCAAAGTGCAGCCGGTCGAATTCGTCCAGGCAACCCCAGTAGCGGCCAAACAGGCTGCCTCCGCCCACCAGGCTCAGGGCCATGGCCACGTCCCGCCCACCTTGGCGCGCTATCACCACGCGCAGCGCCTGGGGCATGCGTGCGGCCAACAGGCTGAAGAATTCACGGGTCAGGTACGGCGCGCGGCGGCGCACTGCGTAGGTGTTGGCGTAGCACAGGAACACGAAATCCCACTGGGCTTCCGTCAGCTCATCGCCACGGTACCAGCAGAAGTCGATGCCCTGCCCTGCCACCTGCTCACGCTCCTTGCGCATCTGTTTACGCTTGCGCGAGCTGAGGCTGTCGAGAAAATCCTGAAAATCACGGTACCCCTTGTTCTGCCAATGAAACTGGCACCCCAGGCGCTCCAGCCAACCGGGCAGCCCGGCAAATTGCTCATCCAGCGCGGTGTCGGTGAAATTCACATGCGCGCTGGACAGCCCCGCCTTGCCCAGGTACTCCGGCAGCGCCTGCAACAGCAGCAAGCCGTCCGCCACATCCGCCGCCAGCAACCGCGGCCCGCTTACCGGGCTGAACGGCACCGCGCCCAACAACTTGGGGTAGTAGGCAATGCCCGCCCGTTCGCAGGCATCCGCCCAGCCATGATCGAATACGTATTCGCCAAACGAGTGCCATTTACGGTAAGCCGGCAGCAGCGCCCGCACCTGCCCGTCCCGCTCCAGCACCAGGTGTTCGGCGGCCCAGCCGGTGGCACGGGCGACACTGCCACTGTCTTCCATGGCACTGAGAAACGCGTGGCTTAAAAACGGCTGGCCATCGGGCACCAGGGCATCCCAGGTGGCCGCAGGCAGATCACGCAGTTGAGCAAGGCTGTACAGGCTGGTCACGATTTTGGCTCACGGCAGAGAGGTACCCAGTATCCCCAAGGCAGGCGGACGACTCAAATGGTGAACGCCCGGCAGACCGTAAAACACCTGATCACTTAACAACAGTGCCACCATTCCGACATTAATCTGTCACCCGCCCCCGCAATACTTGCGCCTGTTTTCCGGAACACCAGAACCTGTCTATTCAGGCCCTTTCCGGGGACATGCCAACACAAGGGCGGGCGCTTGGGCGTCCCCCATCTTATTCAGTAGGGAGAACCTTATGCGTCTTGTTTCTACACTTACCGGAGTGAGCCTCACCGGCATGATGCTGGCTCTGAGTACTCCGGCCAGTGCGGCCGTCGACGCCAAGCTGCTCGAAATGCTCCGCGCCAACGGCTCGATCAACCAGGCGCAGTACTCCGAGCTGCAGGCGGACCTGGCTCAAGAAACCAAGGAAAAGGCCGCTCAGAAAGCTCAGTCCGACCGGATGAGCTCCTTTGAACAGAAAGTGGCATGGGCCGCCAAAACCCAGGTCAAGGGTGACGTGCGCCTGCGTTACGAAGACGTCAACGTCGACCACCCGATCTCGCGCAGTGGCAACCAGGACCGTGAGCGCGTACGTGCCCGTGTCGGCTTCTACAGCGAGATCAACCCGCAAGTGGATGCAGGCGTGCGTGTGGCCACCGGCAGCAGCGCCGATGCCCGCTCCACCAATCAGAGCCTGGACAACTACTTCGAGAAGAAATCGCTGTGGGTCGACCTGGCCTACCTCGACTGGCACCCCACCGCCGTGCCTAACCTGCACCTGATCGGCGGCAAGATGATGCAGCCTTGGGTAAGCATGGGCGACATCATCTGGGACAGCGACATCAACCCAGAAGGCGTGGCCGCCACCTACAAGACCAACCTGGGCGCCGCCGAAGTGTTCGGCAGCATCGGCCACTACAACCTCAAGGACAACGTAGACGGCGACGGCGTGCAGTTCAAACACGACGCCCAACTGTACGCGGCCCAGCTGGGGACCAAGTTCAACGCGGCCGATACCGTCAAGGTCACTGTGGGCGGCAGCATCTACGGTTACGACAACGACAAGGCCTCTGCTGCCCTGCGTTCGCTGGGCAACACCACCAACGAGTTCAACCTGGTGGAAGGCTTCGGCCAGGTGGACTTCACCGGCTTCGCCATCCCGCTGTCGGCTTACGGCCAGTTCGTCAAGAACACCGAAAGCACCGACGGCAAGGACAAGGCCTGGCTGGCTGGCTTGAAGAGCAAGATCGGCGCCTGGAGCCTGGACTACAACTACCGCGACGTGCAGCGTAACGGTGTCGTGAGCCTGTTCACCGACTCGGACTTCGGCAACGGCTTCACCGGTTCCCGTGGCCACAAGTTCAAAGTGGGTTACGAAATCGACAAGAACTTCGCCCTGGGCGCGGCCTACATGATGGCCAAGACCGACTACTCCAACCTGCCCAACAGCAATGCTGATGTAGACACTCTGCAGGTAGACCTGGAAGCCAAGTTCTAAACCGTACGCCCCTCTGCTTCACTTGAAACGGGAAACACCGAACCCCATCCGGTGTTTCCCGTTTTTTTGTGTGTAACGCCTAGGCGTAGCAAGCGCAGAAAGGATCAGCGCTTGCGCAAGATCACGCTGCCAATCGAATACCCCGCCCCAAACGAACTCAACACTCCCAGAGAGCCCTTGGCCAGGTCGTCCTGGTAGAGGTGGAAGGCAATCACCGACCCTGCAGAACTGGTGTTGGCATAGCGGTCCAGGATCACCGGCGCGTCTTCTTCGGCCACTTCACGCCCCAGCAGCTTCTTGACGATCAGGTGGTTCATGCTGAGGTTGGCCTGGTGCAGCCAGAAGCGCTTCACATCGGCGGGCTGCAAGCCATTTTCCTGAAGGTGCTCCCCTACCAGCTCAGCCACTTTAGGGCAGACCTCGCGGAACACCTTGCGCCCTTCCTGGATGAACAACTTGTCGGCGGCACCCTCGCCCTCGTCAGCCGCACGGTTGAGGAAACCGAAGTTGTTGCGGATGTTGTTGGAGAACTCGGTCCACAGCTTGCTGCTGACCACATCGAACTGGTGGTTGGAACTGGCCTGGTCGGCACGCTCAAGCAGTACTGCAGTGGCCGCATCGCCAAAAATGAAGTGGCTGTCACGGTCGCGGAAGTTCAGGTGCCCGGTACACACTTCCGGGTTCACCATCAGCACGGCCCGCGCTTGCCCCAAGGCCACGCTGTTGGCTGCCGTCTGGATACCGAATGTGGCGGAGGAACAGGCCACGTTCATGTCGAAGGCAAAGCCTTGAATGCCCAGGGCCTGCTGCACCTCGATGGCGATGGCCGGGTAAGGCCGCTGCAGGTTGGAGCAGGCGACGATGACCCCGTCGACATCGGCCGGTGTACGCCCGGCACGCGCCAGTGCCTGGCGCGCTGCCGCCACCGCCATTTCGCAGAGCACCGACGGCTCGTCGTTGCTACGCTCCGGCAGGCGCGGCTTCATGCGTTGCGGGTCGAGGATGCCGGCCTTGTCCATGACGAAGCGGCTCTTGATGCCAGAGGCTTTTTCGATGAAGGCAGGGTCCGACAAGGGCGCCGCTTCGACCTCACCGCGCTCGATGGCAGCGGCGTTGTCCTGGTTGAACTGCTGCGACCAGGCATTGAAGGACGCCACCAGTTCTTCGTTGGAAATGCTCTGGGCCGGGGTGTACAGGCCGGTGCCGCTGATCACGACATTATGCACGGTGGTTCCTCTGGTCGAAGGCCACCGCCACTGGGCGCTGGCTGGAAACATGACAGGTAGTGGCACTTTAGTGCCAATTGTAAAACGAGGGCTTTGCCTCAAGGGGCCGCGGGCGGCCACAAATTGCCTCAATAGTGCCACAAGTCTGGAAGTTTAGCCTTCCACCTGGCTCCATTGCTTGCTCAGGCGCTTGTCAGAAATCGGCACCTTGGTGCCCAACTGCTGGGCGAACAGCGACACGCGATATTCTTCCAGCCACCACCGGTAAAGCGTCAGCTGTTCGTCGCGCTTGCCTTCCTGGGCATGCTTGTCGGCCCGCGCCTTGTACTGCGCCCACAGGTTGGCCAGCTCACCGCTCCACACCCGGTCTTTCTGCACCTGCGAGCCGAGTTTCTCCAGGCGAAGTTCCACCGCCTTGAGGTACCGGGGCAGTTCCTTGAACCAGGCCGACGGTGTTTCGCGAACAAAGCCTGGGTACACCAGGTTGCCCAGTTGCTGCTTGATGTCGTTCAGTGCCACAGCCTGGCTCAGGTCAATCTTGCCCTTGAAGCGCTTCTGCAGCCCGTGCCACAGCTTCAGCACCTCCAGCGTCTGGCGTGCCAGGCGTTCGGCGTGTTCGGCCCAGTTGCCACGCTTGCGTTCGGCCAGCGCCGCCAGAGCGGCGCCATCACGCGGCAGGGCTTGCTCACCCTCAAGCACGCAGCTGTCCAGGCTCGCCAGCAGGATGTCCTCGACCAGCGCTTCCACCCGGCCCAGCTCGCGGTACAGCAAGCCCAGTTCGGTCAGCCCTGGCAGCTTGCCGCGCAGGAACTTGGCCGGCTCGGCCAGTTGCTGCAACAACAGCCGCTGCAAGGCGCGACGGTGCTGGAACTGGGCTTCGGCCTGGGTCGAGAAACGCCCTTCGCGCACCGCGCCCTGCTCCTCAACCAGCGCGGGGTAAACCGTCATCGAAAGGCCGGCGATGTTCTGCTGAGCCGTTTGCTTGACCTCATTGAACGCTTTGGCCTGCACCGGTTGGTCACCCTTGGCGTCACGCGGCACGGCCAGCGCAGCCTGGCTGGCGGCGGCAAAGCGTGCCGTCAGCTCGGCCAGGTCACGGCCTTCGCCCAGGAACTTGCCCTGGCCGTCGACCACTTCGATGTTCATGCGCAAGTGGCCTTCGACCAGGTTGATCGACTCCTCCCAGGCCTCGTCCGACACCCGCGCACCGGTCATGCGCAGCAGTTCCTGGCCAAGGGCCTGGGGCAGCGCACCCTGGCCGAAGGCCATGCGCGCCAGCGCGGCCTTGACGAAGTCGGGCACCGGCACGAAGTTCTTGCGCAGGGCCTTGGGCAGGTTGCGCACCAGTGCCACGCACTTGGCCTCCAGCAAACCGGGCACCAGCCATTCCAGGCGCTCGCCCGGCAGGCTCGGTAGCAGCGGTGCAGGCACCCGCACGGTCACGCCATCCCGGGCGTGGCCCGGCTCGAAGTGGTAGCTCAGCGGCAGGCGCAGTTCGCCCACCTGCAGGCTGTCGGGGTACTGCGCAGCGGTGACTTCACTGGCCTCACGGGCCAGCACGTCTTCCTCGCGCATGATCAGCAAGTTGGCATCCTTCTGGCTGCCCATGCGGTACCAGCTGTCGAACGTGGCGGCCTGGTGGATCTCGGCTGGCAGGCGCGCTTCGTAAAACCCGTACAGCGTTTCTTCGTCCGCCAGAATGTCCCGGCGCCGGGCCTTGGCTTCCAGTTCATCCAATTCTTCAAGCAGGCGCTTGTTGGCCGCCAGGCACTTGGCCCGGGACTGGATTTCGCCGCCCACCAGGCCCTCGCGGATGAACAGCTCGCGCGATGCGACAGGGTCGATGGGGCCAAAGTGAACCGGCCGGCGCCCTACCAGGATCAAGCCGTACAGGGTGATCTGCTCGTAGGCCACCACTTGCCCGCGCTTCTTCTCCCAATGGGGTTCGAAGTGGTTCTTCTTGATCAGGTGCCCTGCCAGGGGCTCGATCCAGTCCGGCTCGATACGGGCAACCACCCGCGCATACAACTTGGTGGTTTCCACCAGCTCAGCCGCCATCACCCACTGCGGGCGCTTGCGCCCCAGGCCCGAGGACGGGTGCACCCAGAAGCGCCGCTGACGTGCGCCCTGGTAGTCACCGTCTTCGGTCTTGTGGCCAATCTGGCTGAGCAGGCCACTGAGGATGGCCTTGTGCATCTTCGGGTAGTCACACGGTTCTTTGTTTACCGTCAATTGCAGCTCGCGGCAGATCAGCGCCAACTGCCGATGGGCATCGCGCCACTCACGCAAGCGCAGGTAATTCAGGAACTGCTTGCGGCACCAGTTGCGCAACGGGTTGGCGGTCAAAGCCTGGCGCTGTTCCTCGAACCCGCGCCACAGGTTCACCAGTGCTGCAAAGTCCGAATCCACATCCTTCCACTGGGCGTGCGCCTGGTCTGCCGCTTGCTGGCGCTCGGGCGGGCGCTCGCGCGGGTCCTGTACCGACAGCGCACTGGTGACGATGAGCACTTCCTGCAAGCTACCCAGGCGTGCGCCTTCGAGCAGCATGCGGCCCAGGCGCGGGTCGATGGGCAAGCGCGCCAGCTGGCGGCCGATGGGCGTGAGCTGGTTCTCGCGGTTGACCGCCGACAGTTCCTGCAACAGGTTGAAACCGTCGCTGATGGCCTTGCCATCGGGTGGCTCGATGAACGGAAACGCATCAATGGCGCCCAGGCGCAGGTGCAGCATCTGCAGGATCACCGCCGCCAGGTTGGTGCGCAGAATCTCCGGGTCGGTAAACGCCGGCCGGCTGTTGAAATCCTCTTCGCTGTAGAGGCGCACACAGATGCCTGGTTCCACCCGGCCACAGCGGCCCTTGCGCTGGTTGGCGCTGGCCTGGGACACCGCCTCGATGGGCAGACGCTGCACCTTGGCGCGGTAGCTGTAACGGCTGATACGCGCGGTGCCGGTATCGATCACATAGCGTATGCCGGGCACGGTCAGCGAGGTTTCCGCAACGTTGGTGGCCAGTACCACCCGGCGCCCGGTGTGGGGCTGGAAGATGCGCTGCTGCTCGGCCGGCGACAGCCGGGCGTAAAGCGGCAGAATCTCGGTATGGCGTAGCTGGGCCTTGCGCAGGATCTCCGCGGCGTCGCGAATCTCCCGCTCGCCCGGCAAAAAGATCAGCACATCGCCTGGCCCCTTGCTTTCACCGCGCTCGTGCTGGGCCAACTCGTCCAGGGTGGCGAGGATGGCCTGGTCGACGGTGAGGTCGTCCTCGATCCGGTTGCCCTCCTCGTCCTGCTCACTGGTCAGCGGCCGGTACCAGGTGTCCACCGGGTAGGTGCGCCCGGACACCTCGATGATCGGCGCACCGTCGAAGTGCCTGGAGAAGCGCTCCAGGTCGATGGTCGCCGAGGTGATGATCAGTTTCAGCTCGGGGCGGCGGTGCAGCAGGGTCTTGAGGTAGCCAAGCAGGAAGTCGATGTTCAGGCTGCGTTCGTGGGCTTCGTCGACGATGATGGTGTCGTAGCGCTCCAGAAAACGGTCATGCTGGGTTTCAGCCAGCAGAATACCGTCGGTCATCAGCTTGACCAGCGTATTGGCATCGCTCTGGTCCTCGAACCGTACCTGGTAACCCACCAGGCCGCCCAGCGGCGTGCCGAGTTCCTCGGCCACCCGGGCCGCCACACTGCGCGCAGCAATACGGCGCGGCTGGGTGTGGGCGATCAGGCCATGGCTGCCCCGGCCCAGCTCCAGGCAGATCTTGGGCAACTGGGTGGTTTTGCCCGACCCGGTTTCGCCGGCAATCACCAGCACCTGATGCTCGGCCAGCGCCTTCTTGATTTCATCGCGCTTGGCCGCGATGGGCAGGTTGTCGTCGTAGCGCACCGTGGGCACGCTTTGCTGGCGCGCGGTGACCTGGGCGCAGGAGGCCTGCACCTTGTCCACCCATTGCGCCAGCTTTGCCTCATCGGGGCGCTTGCGCAGTTCGTGCAATTGCCGGCGCAGGCGATGGCGGTCGGCAATCATGGCGTGGTCGAGGTTTTGCAGCAGTTTGTCGATGGCGTGGTCAGTCATGGGGCTTTTGAGTGATGCAGGTGAGCCTGCTTTTTCATGATCGGCATGCGGAAAGTGGGTGGATTGTCGCAGATTTGCGGGTTTTCTGCTGCCTGTGCCGGCCCTTTCGCGGGTGAACCCGTTCCCGCACGGTGCCGCCCAGCCAACCTGAATGTTTAGCCAACCCCAACGTGAAGGTCGCCATTCACTGGTTTAATCACCCCAACACCCCATGTGAGTATCAAAGGCATGACCCCGTTCCAGCCCAGCAACCCGCCATCGCCCCGCCCTTCGCTGCCGAAGGCCAGGCGCCGTGCTGGGGAAAATCCGCTGGTGCATGTCATCCTTGCCTTCTGGGCCTTGTGGCACTGCCGCCACGCCCGCCCGCCGGATACCTCGCTTACGCCGCTGTGACCCAAACCGGCCACACCCTGGCCGATTGACTCAGTTGGGCCGCTTGCCAGCGCGGCGGCCCCGTGCGCCCGCGAGCGACTTCATCATGCACTTTGCCCCTGTAGAGCAGGCCAACCGTTTTCTGGCCGACAACCCCGATATCGAACTGTTCGAGCTGTTCATCCTCGATGCCAATGGCGTGCCCCGCGGCAAGCTGCTGCACCGCGATGAACTGCTGGCCGTGTACCAGAGCGGCCGCCCACTGCCCAGCACTATCCTGGGCCTGACCCTCAATGGCGATGACGTGGAGAACTCCGGCCTGGTGTGGGATGTGGGCGACATCGACTGCCGTGCCTACCCACTGGAGAACAGCCTGGTGCGCCTGCCTTGGCGGCGCATACCCACCGCTGCGGTGCAGGTGAGCATGCACCCCGACGACGGCCTGCCTGCCAGCGTCGCCGACCCGCGCCATGTGCTGGTACGCACTGTCGAGGCACTCAAGGCCGACGGCTATCACCCGGTGATGGCCTGCGAACTGGAGTTCTACCTGCTCGACCAGCAGCCCGACGCCCAGGGCCGCCCCCAGCCTGCGCGGGACAATGACGGTGGCCGGCCGCGTAACACGCAGGTGTACGGGCTGCGCGAGCTGGAGCAGATCGAGCCGTTTCTGGCCGACCTGTATGCAGCCTGCAAGGCCCAAGGCATTCCGGCGCGTACGGCGATTTCGGAGTACGCCCCTGGGCAGGTGGAAATCACCCTGGAGCACGGTGAAGCGCTGCAGGCCATGGACCAGGCGGTACGCTACAAACGCCTGGTGAAAGGTGTGGCCCATGCCCACGGCATGCAGGCCTGCTTCATGGCCAAGCCGTTCGCGCAACTGGCCGGGACCGGCATGCACATGCACCTGAGCCTGGCCGATGACGCCGGCCGTAATCTGTTTGCCAGTGAGGACAAGGCCGGCACCCCGCTGCTGCGCCAGGCCATCGCCGGCATGCTGCGCCACCTGCGTGATTCGCTGCTGCTGTTCTGCCCCAACGCCAACTCCTACCGGCGTTTTCAGGCCAACAGCTATGCGCCGCTGGCCCCCACCTGGGGTGTCGACAACCGCACAGTGAGCCTGCGGGTGCCGGGAGGCCCTGCGGCCAGCCGGCACGTGGAGCACCGGATCTGCGGTGCCGATGCCAACCCCTACCTGGCTGCCGCGGCAATCCTGGCCGCCACCCACTGCGGTATCCGCGAGCAACTCGACCCGGGCGCGCCTGTGCAAGGCAACGGCTATGCCCAGGCCACCGAACACCTGCCTACCGACTGGCTGACCGCACTCGAAGCCCTGCAGCATTCAGGTTGGGCCCAGCAGGCGCTTGGCGAGCAGTTCCTTGGCGTGTACCTGAAGGTCAAGCGCGCCGAGTACCGCCAGTTCATGGCCGAAGTCAGCGAGCAGGACTGGCGCTGGTACCTGCACCAGGCCTGAGCCCCCATCAAACAAGGAATTGCCATGAATGCAGCATTGAACAAGGGCCCGGCGCAGCGCGCACCGTCCTACTACAGCGCCACCCTCAACGACCACACGCAGTACCCCCAGCTTCAGGGCACGGTGCAGGTGGACGTGGCGATCATCGGCGGTGGCTTCACCGGTGTGGCCACCGCCGTGGAGCTGGCCGAGCGGGGCCTGAAGGTCGCCATCATCGAAACCCACCGCATTGGCTGGGGCGCCAGCGGGCGCAATGGCGGCCAGGTCACTGGCAGCCTGTCTGGCGACGAAGCCATGCGTTCGCAAATGCGCCAGCACCTGGGCGCCGAGGTGGACGACTTCATCTGGCACCTGCGCTGGCGCGGGCACCAGATCATCGAGCAGCGCGTGGCGCGCTATGGTATCGATTGCGACCTCAAGCATGGCCACCTGCACGCGGCCATGAAGCCTTCGCACCTGCGGGAGTTGCATGCGTTCCAGGCCGAGGCCCAGCGCCGGGGCATGGGCGAGCAGGTGCACATGCTCGACCAGGCCGCCGTGGCAGACCACCTGCAAAGCCCGCTGTACCTGGGGGCGCTGAAAAACCTGCGCAACCTGCACCTGCACCCGCTCAACCTGTGCCTGGGCGAAGCACGGGCTGCCCATGGCCTGGGCGCGCTGGTATTCGAAAACTCCGAAGTGCTGGACATCGTGCACGGCCCGCGCCCGGCAGTGGTCACCGCCCATGGCCGGGTGGAAGCCCGCCAGGTGATGCTGGCCGGGGACGTGTACCACACGCTTGAAAAGCGCCAGCTCAAGGGCAAGATTTTCCCGGCCATGGGCGGCATCGTCACCACGGCGCCGCTGGGCGAGCTGGCCGAGCAGATCAACCCGCAGGACCTGGCCGTCTATGACTGCCGCTTCGTGCTCGACTACTACCGGCTGACCGCTGACAAACGGCTGTTATTCGGCGGCGGCGCCAATTATTCCGGGCGGGACTCGCGGGATATCGAAGGTGAGCTGCGGCCTTGTATCGAGCGCACCTTCCCGGCGTTGAAAGGCGTGCCCATCGAGTTCCAGTGGAGCTGCGCCATGGGCATTGTGGTGAACCGCATTCCCCAACTGGGCAAGCTGTCGGGCAACGTCTGGTACTGCCAGGGGTACTCGGGGCACGGTATTGCCACCAGCCACATCATGGGTGAAATCATGGCCGAGGCGTTGACCGGGACGCTGGAACGGTTCGATACCTTTGCCCAGTGCAAGCATGTGCGTGTGCCGATGGGGGACTTGCTGGGCAACCCGTTGCTGGCCGCAGGCATGTGGTACTACCAGATGCTGGAGAAATTGCGCTGATCGACGGGCGATGGGCTGCGGAGCAGCCCTCGATCCCCATCTGCGCCCTGAGCCGTCCGCCCTGCCAACGGCGGACAAGGCTCAGGCGGTCTTCTTCAGACCTTGTTTTTTCAGTTCTTCGTCACGCAACTCGCGGCGCAGGATCTTGCCCACGTTGGTGGTAGGCAGCACATCGCGGAACTCGATCTGGCGGGGCACCTTATAGCCGGTGACATTGGCGCGCATGTGCTCCATCACCTGCTCCTTGGTCAGGGTCATGCCCGGCTTGACCACGATGAACATCTTGATCACCTCCCCGGACTTCTCGTCCGGTATACCGATGGCCGCGCACTGGGACACGCCCGGCAACGCCACCAGCACGTCCTCCAGCTCGTTGGGGTAGACGTTGAAACCCGAGACCAGAATCATGTCTTTCTTGCGGTCAACGATACGCATGTAGCCATCTGGCTGGATCAAGGCGATGTCGCCGGTTTTCAGCCAGCCTTCGCTGTCCAGTATTTCGGCAGTGGCGTCTTCGCGCTGCCAGTAGCCCTTCATTACCTGCGGGCCCTTCACGCACAACTCCCCCACCTCGCCCAGCGGCAACTCATTGCCCGCGTCGTCGATGATCTTGCACAGGGTGGACGGTACCGGAATGCCAATGGTGCCCACCTGGTTGGCCTGGGCCGGGTTTACCGCCGCCACGGGGCTGGTTTCGGTCATGCCGTAACCCTCGCAAATGGCGCAACCTGTAACGGCCTTCCAGCGCTCGGCCACGCTCAGTTGCAAGGCCATGCCGCCAGACAGGGTAATTTTCAGGGCAGAGAAGTCCAGGCTGCGGAAGGCATCACTGTTGCACAGGGCCACGAACAGGGTATTGAGGCCGACAAAACCGGTGAACTTCCATTTGCCCAGCTCCTTGACCATCGCCGGCAAATCCCGTGGGTTGCTGATCAGCACGTTGTGGTTGCCGATGAGCATCATGGCCATGCAATGGAAGGTAAAGGCGTAGATGTGGTACAGCGGCAGCGGGGTAATGAGGATTTCGCAGCCTTCATGCAGGTTGGCCCCCATCAGGGCCCTGCACTGCAGCATGTTGGCCACCAGGTTGCGGTGGGTGAGCATCGCGCCCTTGGCCACGCCCGTGGTACCGCCGGTGTACTGAAGCACCGCCACGTCATGGGCCTGCGGGTTGGCTTCAACCACCGGCTGGCCCTTGCCCAGGGCGATGGCGTCGTTGAAGCGCACGGCCTGAGGCAGGTGGTAGGCCGGCACCATCTTCTTCACATACTTGATGACGCTGTTGATCAGCAGCCGCTTGATCGGTGGCAGCAGGTCGGCCACCTCGGTGACGATCACGTGCCTGACCTGGGTCTTGGGCACCACCTTCTCGGCCAGGTGGGCCATGTTGGCCAGGCATACCAGCGCCTTGGCACCGGAATCGTTGAACTGGTGTTCCATTTCCCGCGCGGTGTACAGCGGGTTGGTGTTGACCACGATCAGCCCTGCACGCATGGCACCAAACACGGCCACAGGGTACTGGAGCACGTTGGGCAACTGCACGGCGATACGGTCACCGGGCTTGAGGTCGGTATGCTGTTGCAGCCAGGCCGCGAACGCACCTGACAGCGCATACATTTCGCCATAGGTGATCGTCTTGCCCAGGTTGCTGAAGGCCGGTTTGTCGGCGAACCGCTGGCAGGATTGCTTGAGTACCGCCTGGATGTTGGGGAATTCGTCCGGATCGATATCCGCCGTTATCCCGGCTGGGTACTTATCCTGCCAAAAATGGTCGATCATTCAAGCCCACTCCTTCAGCAACAGCGAAGTTCGATTCGCGCATCGAGGCGCTTATTATTGATATGAGATGACGGCGCGTTGCAAACCGGATCATCTGAAAACGGGGCGAGATTAGCAGCTTTGCCTGGGGCCGACCAGAGGCTACGACAGGCCGAAAGGTCACAAAAATGACTCTTAGGCTAATTATGGTCACATCCAGAGCGAGTGACTTTAGACAGCCTTCTGAAACCTGTATGCGGCAGCCTAGAGCATCCAAGCCGCCCTAACCTGCCGCATGCTGGCGGTTCAACCGGCGTCGCGCAGCTCCCGGCGCAAGATCTTGCCAACCGGTGTCATCGGCAGCGCGTCGCGCAGCACAATGTGCTTGGGCACCTTGTAACCGGTGAGGTTGGCCTTGCAGTAGGCCTTCAGCTCATCCACGCTCACGCCACCCTCACGGGGCACCACGAACAGCTTGACCGCCTCCCCGGAGCGCTCGTCGGGCACACCGATGGCCGCACAGCTGGCAACCTGTGGGTGGGCCATGACTACATCCTCCACCTCGTTGGGGTACACGTTGAAGCCCGAGACGATGATCATGTCCTTCTTGCGGTCGACGATGCGGGTAAAGCCGTCCGGGTCGATCACGGCAATGTCGCCTGTCTTGAACCAGCCATCGGCATCCAGCGCCTGGGCCGTGGCTTCGGGCTGCTGCCAGTAACCCTTCATTACCTGCGGCCCCTTGATGCACAACTCGCCCCGCTCACCCAGCGGCAGTTCGTTGCCCTCGTCGTCGATAACCTTGAATGCAGTACCTGCCACCGGGATACCCACTGTCCCCAGGCGCGCCAGTTGACCATAAGGGTTGGTACTGGCTACAGGGGAGGTTTCAGTAAGGCCGTAGCCTTCGACGATGCGACACCCGGTCAGTTGCTCCCAGCGCTCGGCCGTGGCCTTGACCAGGGCAGTGCCGCCAGAGTTGGTGACTTTCAGCGCCGAGAAGTCCAGTTGGCGGAACCCAGGGTGGTCCATCAGGGCAACGAACAGGGTGTTGAGGCCCAGCAATGCGGAAAACCGCCACTTGCCCAGCTCCTTGATGAAGCCGGAAATGTCCCGTGGGTTGGTGATGAGTACGTTGTGGTTGCCGGTCACCATCATGCACATGCAGTTCGCGGTGAACGCATAGATGTGGTACAGCGGCAAAGGGGCGATCATCACCTCCTCGCCGTCCTTGAGCAGCTTCTGGCCGTCTGGCCCATGCTGTGAGAAACACGCCAGTACCTGCAGCATGTTGGCAACCAGGTTGCCGTGGGTGAGCATGGCGCCCTTGGCCAAGCCCGTGGTACCGCCTGTGTACTGCAGCACCGCGATGTCGTCCAGGCCAAGCGGCACAGCCTTCGGTGAACCACCGCGCCCTTGGCGCAGCGCCTGTTTGAATGACACGGCCTGGGGCAGATGGTAGGCCGGCACCATCTTCTTCACCTTGTCCACCACGGTATTGACCAGCCACCCCTTGGCCGCAGGCAACAGGTCGCCCATCTTCGCCTCGATGAGGTATTCGATACCGGTATCGGGCAACACCGCCTGAACCCGCTGGCCAAACATGTTCAGGTACACCAGCGCGCGGGCACCGCTGTCCTTGAACTGGTGGCGCATCTCCCGCTCGGTGTACAGCGGGTTGGTGTTGACCACGATCAGCCCGGCGCGCATGGCGCCGAACACGGCGATCGGGTACTGCAACACGTTGGGCATCTGCACAGCGATACGGTCGCCAGGTTTCAGGCGGGTGTGTTGCTGCAGCCAGGTGGCGAATGCCGCCGATAGCCGCTCCAGGTCGCCGTAGGTCAGCGTCACCCCCAGGTTGCTGAAGGCGGGGCGATCGGCAAAGCGCTTGCAGGAGCGCTCGAACACTTCGACCACGGAGCTGTAGGCGTGAAGATCGAGGGTGGAGGGCACGCCCGCCGGGCGTTTGTCGTTCCAGAAGTCGGCTTGCATTTATTATTGTTCCTCTGCCGGGACCTGCACTGCGTCCTTTTATCCAGGTGCCCGGGCGCGTAGCGGCCAGGCGTTGATTCGACGTTAGCAGGTAAGCGCAGCGCGGCCCACACGCCTGACACCGCCATTAACATTGTGAATCTTATTTGTGCCCTTCCTGCAATCTGGCCCGCTGGGCATACACTGTGTTGGGCGCGAATGTGATCCGGTCGACACCGGCAAGCGTCTCACCCGTCTTGGCCGACGCCCCGCGCGCGACCACAACCGACATGTACTGCTTAAGGAAGCCCCGATGTCCCAGGTCAGCAACACGCCTTACGAAGCCCTAGAAGTCGGCCAGAAGGCCGAATACAAGAAGTCTGTGGAAGAGCGCGATATCCAGCTGTTCGCCGCCATGTCCGGCGACCACAACCCGGTGCACCTGGACGCCGAATTCGCCGCCAAGAGCATGTTCCGCGAGCGCATCGCCCACGGCATGTTCAGCGGCGCGCTGATCAGCGCGGCAGTGGCCTGCACCCTGCCAGGCCCCGGCACCATCTACCTGGGGCAGCAGATGAGCTTCCAGAAACCGGTGAAAATCGGCGACACCCTGACCGTGCGCCTGGAGATTCTCGAAAAACTGCCGAAGTTCAAGGTGCGTATCGCCACCAACGTGTTCAATCAGAACGACGAACTGGTCGTTCAGGGCGAGGCCGAGATCCTGGCACCGCGCAAGCAACAGACCGTAGAACTGGTATCGCCACCGAATTTCGTTGCCAGCTGAACCTGGCTTGCGGCATGGCCGGGGCTGCCTGCGCAGCCCCTGCAAGCGCGCTTACGCTGCGCGCCCGAGGATGAATTCCTGGTAACCCGATACGATCACGTACACTGCGAAATAACAGAAGATCAGCGCAGACAGCACGTACGACCACGTCAGCAAGCGATCACCCAGCAGGCGCCCGCCGTGGCTGGCAATGCCGCAGAGGCTCATGCACCACACCAGCCCGGCCACGAAGAACCCTGCCAGAAACAACCCCGCGTCCACCAGGCTGCCGCCGCCAGAGCGGGATATCAGCACGCCCCCTACGGCCGCGAACCACAAAATGGCGCTGGGTGAGGACATCGCCAGGAAGATGCCGCGCAAAAACTCGCGCCAACCAGATTCCACGGCCACGTTGGTGCTCGCCTGCATATGCCCGCCGCGCCAGGCGGCCAGCACCATCTTGATGGCAAACCACACCAGCAGCGCCGAACCGCCCAGCCACAAGGCCCAGCGCACGGCTTCGAATTGCAGCAACACGGTCATGCCTGCTAACGCGGCGATGGCATACAGCAAATCACCCACACACGTGCCAAGGCCAAGCCAGAACCCTTGCAGAAAGCCACGCTGCATGGCCAGCGTAATCATGGCGATGTTGGCTATACCGATGTCCAGGCACAGGGACAGGCTGAGGAGAAAACCATTGGAAAAAGGCATTGGAAGCTCTGCGACGGTGTAAATGGGCGGCGTAGAGCCTGCCACGACTGCGCAGTAGCTGGGAAGAGTCAACCCGTGGGCCGGGCGCTGCCGCCCCACGGGTCGACGCCAAGGCGTATACCTGAGCCGTCAGCCCTGCTGGCAGCCGCCGCCCATGGCACGGTATTGAACGGTGTGCACCTGGCCTTGGTGGTCTTCGTAGGTCATGGTGGCAGGCACCACTTCGCACACGTTGGGGATGGTCGACAGGTTGATGACACGCTTGATGTCGAGGTTCATGGAGTAGTCATACTGCTGCGCCACCGGCTCATTGGAAGCAGGCGCAGAAGGGTCTGCGAGGGCGAACGAGGACATACCGACCAACGCAAGTATCAGTAGTGGTTTCATGTTGAGTACCTTCATGTTTCAAGCTGATCGATTGACTTCTGATGCCGTCGCCGGCCCGGAGAAGTTGCCATCGGGCTATCGATGGCACGAAGTACCGATCCCGCTTCTTACTACAGGGGGGATGAGGAAATTCTACGCCTGCCAGGTAATAGTTGAACCCCGCAGTCGGATATTCACCCTTGCCGTATTTGCAACAATCTGCGACAAAGTACGCGCCATCCGTCACCGCCATTTCCAGGAGCGCGCTATTTCACAGCCTCTTGCTTGCACACAGCTTTGCCACACGCAACGCCGGCTTCTCGACCATTTCTACCGCCAGCAGGGCTCACGCATGCGTGCCTCTGGCGAGGGTCAACTGTGGGTGGCGAGGGCGCCAGAGATTGTTGCGGGGCTCAGTCTGTCCAGCACAGAAGGTGGCTGGTGGCTGACCGGCCTGTTCGTATCGCCACAACGGCGAGGTACGGGGATAGCAACGGCCCTGATCGAAGCGGCACTGTGCCAACCGTATGGTACGGCCTGGCTGTTCTGCCACCCTGAACTGCAGCCGTTCTATGCAAATGTGGGCTTCGGGCCCGCCGAGTATCTGCCCCAGGCGCTGGCCAGCCGGCTGCAGCGCTACCAGCGCAGCAAGGCGCTGGTAGCGCTGCAACGCCGCCAGTATGGCGATGCTGTCAGCGTGGTTGAGGCTCGGCAGTAGCAGGCTCTGTGGGCGCCGGGTGCTCATGCCCCAGCACTTTTACATTCTCTTGCGACTTCTCACCGTCGAAGTCCTTCTCCCCAGGGTCCTTGCCCTCGGCAGACATGTGCTCGATTACCGCATTCATTTCAGCGCCAAGCAGCAGCACGGCGGCTGAAATGTAGAAGTAGAGCAGCAGCACGATGATTGCCCCGATGCTCCCGTACATGGCGTTGTAGTCGGCGAACGTTTTCACGTAGTAGGCAAAGCCCAACGAGGCCACGATCCACACCACCACCGCCAGTACCGAGCCTGGGGTAATGAAGCGAAACTTCTGTTTCACATCCGGCATCACGTAGTAGATAAGCGCCACCGCCACCATCAGCAGAATGACGATCACCGGCCAGCGCAGAATGGTCCACAGCGTAACGATGAACTCCTGCATACCGATTTGCGAGGCGATCCACTCCATCACCTGCGGCCCCAGTACCATCAGTGCTGCTGCGGCCAGCAGCATGCCGGCCAAGCCGACGGTATAGAAGATCGACAGCGGGATACGCTTCCATACCGGCCGCCCCTCGGGCACATCATAGGCGGCGTTCATGGCGCTCATCATCAGCCGCACACCGGCCGAGGCGGTCCACAAGGCAATCACGATACCCACCGACAGCAAGCCACCCTTGGACTGCTGCAACTGGTCGATCACCGGGTTGACCTGTTCCAGTGCCTGAGGTGGCAGCACCAGCTCGGATTGCAAACGCAGCCACGAGAAAAAGTCAGGCAGGTGCAAGAAGCCGATGAGGGCAATCAGGAACAGCAGGAAGGGGAATAACGAGAAAAGCGCCTGATAAGCCAGCGCGGAGGCGTAGGTGGACATTTCGTCATCAAGAAACTCCTTGATGGTGCGCACCAACACGCGGTGCAGGGGAAGGCCCTGCAGGGCGGAAAAAATCATAGCGTCTCCTTTCGCCGCTCTATCGATGTGACTGTTAAGTCTAATAGACCATGCGCTGAGCGCGCTGCTCCCGGCAGTGTTACAAAAAATGCAAAAAACTCACGCAGCTTGTTGCCGCCCTCTGCGCACGGGCATGAAGGCGGCCAAGCATCAGGCTTTACTTGTCGGTTGCCTTTTTAACAGCGTCCTTCACATCGCCTTTGACCTGCTGCGCTTCACCCTTGAGTTCTTGCGCCTTGCCTTCAGCCTTGAGCTTGTCGTTGTCGGTCACCTTGCCGATGCCCTGCTTGACGTTGCCCATCGCTTCGTTGGCCAAGCCTTTCGCTTTATCTCCAGTACCGCTCATGGCAAAACTCCTGTGATGTGACACGCGTATCGTGCCGACAAAAGGTGGACTCGGCCGCTTGCGCAAGAGTTTCAAGAAATTTTGCACACAATGCCAAGCGGTAGGCGCAGCGCACCTGCACCACACCACAGCCCCAAGCCTTGCCGCGCCCGGTGCCACCCCTCACAATGCAGGCTTTGAAGGCTTCAACCCGCAGGAACCTGCATGAAACTCGACAAACCCGCCGCCATTGCGCGGCGCAACGATGCACTGGCCCGGCCAGTGCTGACCAGCGCCAACACCCTGTTCGCCATCCTCGACCACAAGCGCAACCTGTGGTGGTTCGACGTGCCGGTGGCACTACTGCGCAAGGGCCAGCCAGACTGGGTCAACCTGCTGCTGCACACCCCGGAAAGCGACGAGCTGCAACACCTGAAAGTGCCCGTCAACTTCCTGCGCGCGCATCAGGAGCAGATGGAGGTGCGCAATCCTGGCAAGCGCCGCTCCACCATCAGCCTGGCCTTGAGCGCCGACCGCGATTCACTGCTGCGCGACACCCGCCCAGGCGGCGAGCAGCTGGATTTCCGCAGCTTCGTACAGGGCTGATCAGGCCTTCTCGATGCGGTCGTCATGGATGACGATGCGGCCCTGCTTGAACAGGCCACCAATGGCTTTCTTGAAGTTGCCCTTGCTGACATTGAACAGCTTGCTGATCAGCGCCGGGTCGCTCTTGTCAGACACACCCAGCACCCCACCTTCGGCCTCCAGGCGGGCCATGATCTGCGCCTGCAGGTCGTCGGACAGCGCCGCCCCCACCGGCTGCAGGCTCAGGGAGATCTTGCCGTCGGCACGTATTTCCTTGATGAAGCCTTTCTCGTGCATGCCAGAGCGCAGGAACTTGAACACCTCATTCTTGTGGATCAAGCCCCAATGGCGGTTGTTGATGATTGCCTTGAACCCCATGGGCGTTTCACCGGCAACCAGCAACTCCACCGGCTGGCCTGGCTTGTAGTCCGCAGGCGCGACGTCCAGGTAGCGGTCCAGACGTGAGGTGGCGGTGATGCGCCGGGTGCGTTTGTCGAGGTAGACGTGCACCACGCAGTAGTCGCCGATCTTCAGCGGGCGGGCTTCCTCGGAGTACGGCATCAGCAGGTCCTTGGACAAACCCCAGTCCAGGAAGATACCCGCACCGTTGATGTCCTTGACCTTGAGGCTGGCGAACTCGCCCACCTGCACCTTGGGCTTTTCGGTGGTCGCGATCAGCTGGTCTTCGCTGTCCAGGTAGATGAACACGTTCAGCCAGTCGTCCACCTCGGTTTCTGCGCCTTTCGGGATGTAGCGCCCCGGCAGCAGAATTTCCCCGTCGGCGCCGCCGTCCAGGTACAACCCGAAGTCCACGTGTTTCACAATTTGCAAACTGTTGTAACGCCCAAGCAGAGCCATTTCGGTACATCCTCAAGTCAAGGGGGCTATTTTCCGGATAGACAGCGGGTGGTGTCAAAGCTTCCGGACGGTTACCGGCCTCCCATGCTACAGGCAGATGGCCCGGTTGAACCGTCGCCACCCTGCTGCGTCTACCGATTGGCCGCCACTGCAAGGAACAGCTTATGCCGCTTCGCCTGCTCAAGACCGCGCTTGTCACGCTGGGGGTGGTTCTGGCCCTGGGCGCCTGCAGCCGGATCGACCTGGCCTACCGCAACCTCGACCGCCTGGTGCCGTGGTCGCTGGGCGACTACCTGGACATGAACCGTGACCAGAAGGCCCTGCTCGACGATCGGCTCAGGGAGCACCTGGCGTGGCACTGCAAGACCCAGCTGCCTGGCTACCTCGACTGGCTCGACCGGCTGCGCGACATGGTGGCCAACAATCAGGTCACCGACCAGGCCTTGCAGCAGCGTACCCATGAGGCCCGCGAGGCGATTGGCCGGGTGGCAGCCGAAATTACCCCGTCCGCCACTGAACTGCTGCGCGGCATGAGCGATGCGCAGGTAGCAGAGATGCGCGAGGCTTTTCGTGATGACATCGCCGAGCGCCGCAAGGAATACGTAGATACTCCCCTGCCCCAGCAAATTGCCGAGCGGGCCGAACGTATGCAGAAACGCCTGAAACCGTGGCTGGGTGAACTGAGCCCCGGCCAGAAGCAGCGCGTGGTCGCCTGGTCGCAAGCGCTGGGGGACCAGAACCGCGAATGGATTGCCAACCGCGCCCACTGGCAACAGCAACTGCTGTTGGCGGTGGACCAACGCAACGACGCTAGTTTCCCGTCCCGTATGGCCACACTGCTGCAGAGCAAGGAGAGCCTGTGGACGCCTGAATACCGCCAGGCCTTCCAGAACACCGAACAACAGGCCCGCAGCCTGTTGGTAGACCTGCTACAGCAGAGCACGGCGCAACAGCGCCAGGTGCTGCAGGCACGGCTGGCAAAAGTGCGCACCGATTTCAGCACGCTGAAGTGCCTGAAGGACTAAGGGCCAGGCGATGTTCAACGTGCCTTGCGCCGATAGGGGAACACGTCGATCACCTTGCCATCACGTATCGCCGCCTGCAGGCCTTGCCAATAGCTGGCATCGAACAACTCGCCATGCAGGCGGGTGAACAGGCGCCGCTGGCCCAGGTCGGCAAACAGAAAGGGCGGGAATTCCTCGGGGAACACGTCATGGGGCCCAATGGAGTACCATGGCTCGCCTGACAGCTCGTCTTCCGGGTAGCGCGGCGGTGGGATATGGCGGAAGTTGACCTCCGTCAGATAGCTGATCTCGTCGTAGTCGTAGAACACCACCCGGCCATGACGCGTCACACCAAAGTTCTTCAGCAGCATGTCACCGGGGAAGATGTTCGCCGCCGCCAGCTGCTTGATGGCCAGGCCGTAATCCTCCAGTACCTCCAGCACCTGGGCCTCGCTGGCCTGTTCCAGGTACAGGTTCAACGGCGTCATGCGCCGCTCGGTCCAGCAGTGGCGGATCAGCACCGTATCGCCCTCAAGCACCACGGTGGAGGGCGCCACCTCAAGCAACTCGGCCAGGCACTGCGGCGCGAACCTCGCCACGGGGAAGCGAAAGTCGGCAAAGGCCTGGGTATCGGCCAGGCGCCCTACCCGGTCGATGCTCTTCACCAACCGGTACTTGTCGATCACGGTGGCGCGGTCGACGGTTTTTGACGGCGAGAAACGGTCCTTGATGACTTTGAACACGGTGTTGAAGCCTGGCAGGGTAAACACGCTCATCACCATGCCACGCACGCCGGGGGCCATGACGAAGCGGTCGTCACTGCCAGCCAGGTGGTTGATCAGGGCGCGGTAGAACTCGGACTTGCCCTGCTTGTAGAAACCAATGGAGGTATACAGCTCGGCCACATGCTTGCCCGGCAGAATGCGTTTGAGAAAGCCCACGAACTCACCCGGCACCGGCACATCGGCCATGAAATAGGAGCGGGTGAAGGAGAAGATGATCGAGACTTCAGCCTCGTCGGTGATCAAGGCATCGGCCTCGATGCCCTGCCCCTCCCGGTGCACCAGGGCAATTACCAGCGGCCATTGTTCGTCGCCGTTGTATAACCGGCCGACCAGGTAAGCGCCCTTGTTGCGGTACAGCACCGGCACGAACAGCTCCACCGCCAGCGCTGGGTCGCGGCACACCCAATCGGGCAGGCATTCACGAAGCTGCGCTTCCAGCCGCAGCAGGTCGCCGTCGAGGTCGGCGTAAGGGATGTGGAACCGGTAGTCGGCGAAGATGGCCTGCAACAGCCCGGCAAGGCCGCCGTCGGGGCGATAGGTACGGGTTTGTGCGGCGCGCCGGCGCAACGTTGGGCGTGTGCTGTGGATGAACATGCATTGGTCGCTGATCAGGTCATGGCTGAACAGGCTGCAGAACACCGAGTTGTACCAGGTTTCGGCCAGTTCATCGTCCAGCCGCGGGTCAATCAGCTGGATATAGGCGCTTTTAACCTGCGGCCACTGGGCCACGTCCAGCAGCACCTGCGCGGCAAAGCCCTCGCGCAGCCGCTGGTTGGCCACAGCGACCTGCTCCTCGTAGAGGTTGATGCGCGCAGCGGCCGTGTGCTGGATCTCCTGCCAGCGGGCTTGTTCGAAGCGCTCACGTGCGCCTAGGGTGATGCGCTGGAAATGCTCGCGATAGCCGTCGAAGCCGGTGAGCATCAGGCGGGCGATGGCGGCTGCAGGCCAGGGATGGGGCATACCGGGCACCTCGGTGGCGGGCGGAGATACACAGCTTAGCCGCTCGCCCTGGCGTGTGAGGCCCCTGCCAGCAAATATGGCTGGCAAGATTACAACGCAAGAAAGCACAAGAAACCCCCTGCTGCCTCGCGTACACTCGCGCCCCCAGCCACGCCCCCGGAGACTGCCGTGAGCCCCATCGCTCTAGCCCGCCTGCTAACCCTTGCCGCCGTCTGGGGCGCGAGCTTCCTGTTCATGCGTATCATCGCGCCCGAACTGGGCACGGTGCCCACGGCGTTCTTCCGCGTGTCCATCGCCTGCCTGGGGCTGATCGCGATCGTGGCCGCTGCAGGTGTGCGCTGGGATTTCCAAGGCAAGCTGGGCGCTTGCCTGGTACTGGGCATGATCAACTCGGGCATCCCGGCAACCTTCTACTCGGTCGCAGCTCAAGTGCTGCCAGCCGGCTATTCAGCCATCTTCAATGCCACGACACCGTTGATGGGTGTACTGATCGGCGTGCTGTTCTTCAAAGAGCCCATGACCCTCGCCAAGCTGTGCGGCATTTTCCTGGGCCTGTTTGGCGTCGCCATTTTAAGTGGCGCCGGGCCGGTGGCACTGGACGCGGCCCTGCTGCAAGGTGCGCTGGCCTGCCTGGCGGCGACCACCTGCTATGGGTTTGCCGGTTTTCTGGCCCGGCGCTGGGTCGGCGGCCTGGACAGCCGCCTGTCGGCGCTGGGCAGCATGCTCGGCGCCACTTTGCTGCTCAGCCCTGTATTCGCCTGGAGCGCGCTCAGCCAGCCCCCTGCCAGTTGGGGCGGCTGGCAGGTGTGGCTGTCGCTGCTGGGCCTGGGGCTGCTGTGCACCGCCTTCGCCTACATCCTGTACTTCCGGCTGCTGGCGGAAATCGGCCCGGTCAAGGCCAGCACCGTGACCTTCCTGATCCCGGCGTTCGGGGTGCTGTGGGGGGCATGGCTACTGGATGAGCCGCTGTCCATGGCGCACCTGTACGGCGGCCTGCTGATCGGCGCGGCGCTGTGGCTGGTGCTGCGCCCGGCCCGCCGATGAGCAGCGGCTACCGCAAGGTGCTGTTCCGCCTGGCACAGGACGACAGCGGCTACCCACCGGCCTCGGTGGAAGGGCTGTGGGCACGGCCAGAACAGGGTGGCTACCGGGTCGACAGCATCCCTTTTCATGTCTATGGCGTCGCACCGGGCGACCTGGTCGCCGCCCGCGAGGAAGGGGCAGAAGCCTGGTTCGAAAGCGTCCTGCACAGTGGCGGTGGCTCGGTGTTCCGGGTAATTGTGAGGCCGCCGGAAACCCTGCAGCAGGTGCAGGCCGCATTGGTGGAGTTCGGTTGCATGTGCGAGGCGGAGAAGGCCGTGAGGATGCTGGCGGTGCACGTGTTGCCGGAGCAGGTGCCCGATACCCTGCTGTACTACCTGGTGACCCAGCGCGAAGCCGGCGTGCTCGATTTTGAAGAAGGCGTACTGCGCCATCGCATCCCTGACGATTTGCGCTAACCGCCGGCCCTGGCCATCAGGTGTGGCCTGGGCCGGCTGCGCAAGGGCTTAGAACAACCAGCGGTACAGCAGGTAGGCCACCACCACCGCCAGTACCGGCCGCAGAATGCGGTAGGCCTTGGGGTTGGCGCGTTTGAACTGCTTCACACGGGTGCTGATGCGGTTGCTGAAGCGCTTGCTCCAGGCGTAGGCCTGGTTGATCCCGCCTACGCGCTCTTCATCGGTGTTTTGCGGCGCAGTGGCGCGGCCCAGGAAAGCACTGACCTTGCGGTTGATACGCACCATCAGCGGGCTGCTGAGCGGGCGTTCGATGTCGCAGAACAGGATCACCCGGGTGACGTCGGTTTCGTTCTTGACCCAGTGCACATAGGTTTCATCGAACATGACGTCCTGGCCATCACGCCAGGCGTAAGGCTCGCCATCGACGTAGATGCGGCAGGCATCCGAATTGGGCGTGGACAGCCCCAGGTGGTAGCGTAGCGAGCCGGCAAACGGGTCGCGGTGCGGGTTGAGGTGGCTGCCACCCGGCAACAGGGCGAACATGGCGCCCTTGACGTTGGGGATGCTGCTGACCAGCTCCACGGTGCGTGGGCACAGGGCCTCGGCCGAAGGCAACGGCTTGTCGTACCACTTCAGGTAGAAGCGCTTCCAGCCTTTCTTGAAGAACGAACCGAAGCCGGCGTCGTTGTCCTTTTCGGCGGCACGGATGTAACCCTCGTCGAACAGGCGCATCGCCTCCTCGCGGATTTCCTGCCAGTTGTCCTTGAGCACGTCCAGTTCCGGGAAGCGCTGGCGGTCCAGGTACGGCTTGGATGGCACACCGGAAAACAGATACATCAGGCTGTTGTAGGGAGCAAACAGCGCCGAATGGTTGACGAACTGGCGCAGCACCGGCAGGCGCGCCTTGCCTCGCAGGTGCACGTACAGCACGCTGCCGAAGAACACCAGCAAGACACCCGCCTTGGCTGCAAAGGATAAGGTCATGCATCACTCCTAGGGGAAGGGACCGGCCCGGGCGGCCGCCCTCCTTAAAATCATCCCGCCATCATAAACCGATCCCGCCGAGGTAAAAACAACCTGGGCGGGATCTCACTCATGAAGATTGTGCAATGAAGCGCGCGAGAAAGTGTTGCGCCGGGTCAGCGCCAGGCGGCCTTACTGCTGGTTTTCCTGTTCACTGAACATATCGCTGAACAGCATGCTGGACAGGTACCGCTCACCGGAGTCAGGCAGGATCACCACCAGGGTCTTGCCCTGCATTTCGGGTTTTTCCGCCAGCCGCACCGCGGCAGCCATGGCGGCGCCGCAGGAGATACCACACAAGATACCCTCTTCCTGCATCAGACGAATGGCCATGGCCTTGGCTTCCTCGTCAGACACCGTCATCACCTGGTCGACGATGGACAGGTCGAGGTTCTTCGGCACGAAACCTGCGCCGATGCCCTGGATCTTGTGCGGCGTTGGGGTCAGCACTTCACCCGCCAGCGTCTGGGTGATCAGGGGTGACGACACAGGCTCGACGGCTACAGAAGTGATGGCCTTGCCCTGGGTGTGCTTGATGTAGCGCGACACACCGGTGATGGTACCGCCCGTGCCCACGCCGGCGACGATCACATCCACGGCGCCGTCGGTGTCGTTCCAGATTTCCGGGCCAGTGGTCTTTTCATGGATGGCCGGGTTGGCGGGGTTTTCGAACTGCCCTGGCAAGAAGTACTGCGCCGGGTCCGAAGCCACGATTTCGTTGGCTTTTTCGATGGCGCCCTTCATGCCTTTTGCAGGTTCTGTCAGCACCAGCTCGGCGCCCAGCGCCTTGAGCACCTTGCGCCGCTCCAGGCTCATGGACGCGGGCATGGTCAGCATCAGTTTGTAGCCACGGGCGGCGGCGACGAAAGCAAGGCCAATGCCGGTGTTGCCGGAGGTGGGTTCGACGATGGTCATGCCGGGCTTGAGCTTGCCGCTGCTTTCAGCGTCCCAGACCATGTTGGCGCCGATGCGGCACTTGACCGAGTAACCCGGGTTGCGCCCTTCGATCTTGGCCAGGATGGTCACGCCGCGCGGGGCGATGCGGTTGATCTGCACCAGCGGCGTATTGCCGATGGAATGGGCGTTGTCTGCGTAGATACGGCTCATGGCAGGGGTCCTTGGCATGAAGAGGCACAGAAAGGCTTCAAGGGTAAGCCGGTGCCGGCAGCCCGTAAAGCCTGTTCGAACTCACCTGCGCAGGCTGCGGTCAACCGCACATCCCGCCTTGGAGACACCGCCATGAGAGCCCGTTATCGCTGGCCGCTGATCGGCCTTGCCAGCTTCATCGTGCTGCTGGTGGCCCTGCACCTTGCCCTGCCCTACCTGGTGCGCGATTACCTCAACCAGAAACTTGCCGACATGGGCGACTACCGCGGCCAGGTGGCCGACGTGGACCTGGCTTGGTGGCGCGGTGCTTACACCATCAACGGGCTGCAGATCGTCAAGACCACCGGCAAGGTGCCGGTGCCACTGCTAAATGCCCCGGTCATCGACCTGTCGGTAAGCTGGCACGCCCTGTGGTACGACCATGCCGTGGTGGCAGAAGTGGCGTTCGTACGCCCCGAACTGAACTTCGTCGACGGCGGCAACAAGCAGAACTCCCAGACCGGCCAGGGCACCGACTGGCGTCAGCAGCTGGAAAAGCTGCTGCCGATCACCCTCAACGAAGTGCGCATCAACGACGGCGTGCTGACCTTCCGCAATTTCAATTCCAAACCCCCGGTCACCCTCAAGGCCACCGGCCTGCAGGCCAGCGTGCGCAACCTCACCAATATTCGCGACGAAGCCGGCCGGCGAGATGCCAGCTTCCAGGCCACGGCGCTGATTGCAGGGGATGCCAAGGTGGAGAGCCGCGCCACGTTCGACCCCTTCAGCGACTTTGACGATTTCGAATTCCGCTTGCGAGCTACCGGCATCGAGCTGCGCAAGCTCAATGACTTCGCCAGTGCCTACGGCAAGTTCGACTTCAAGGCCGGGCGCGGTGACGTGGTGATCGAGGCCCAGGCCACCAACGGCCGGCTGAACGGGTACATCAAGCCGCTGCTGCGCGACGTGGAGGTGTTCGACTGGCAACAAGACGTGCAGAACAAGGACAAAGGGGTGCTGCGCTCGGTATGGGAAGCGCTGGTCGGTGCCACGCAGACGGTGCTGAAAAACCAACCCAAGAACCAGTTCGCCACCCGCGTGGAGTTGAGCGGCAGCGTGCGCAAACAAGACATCAGCGCGTTCGAGGCGTTTCTGCAGATTCTGCGCAACGGCTTTGTACAGGCGTTCAATGCGCGGTACGAACGTGGCGCTCCGGATACCGACTGAGCGCCGTGACTGGCCATTCAGGGTCTGAATACCGGGTGTGCATTTGCAGCCAGGTAGGCCCGCGTTATAGTCGTGGGCTAATCACATATCGGTGTTGCCGGCAATCAGTACAGGCCCAACCACCCGCAGAGGACAATCCCATGAAGTTCGAAGGCACCCGCGATTACGTCGCCACAGACGACCTGAAACTGGCCGTGAACGCGGCCATTACCCTCGAACGCCCGCTGCTGGTCAAGGGCGAGCCGGGCACCGGCAAGACCATGCTCGCCGAGCAACTGGCGGCTTCATTCGGTGCGCGCTTGATTACCTGGCACATCAAGTCCACCACCAAGGCCCAACAGGGCCTGTACGAGTATGATGCGGTCAGCCGCCTGCGCGACTCGCAACTGGGCGTGGACAAGGTCCACGATGTGCGCAATTACCTGAAGAAGGGCAAGCTGTGGGAGGCGTTCGAGGCCCAGGAGCGGGTCATTCTGCTGATCGATGAAATCGACAAGGCCGACATCGAGTTCCCCAACGACCTGCTGCAAGAACTCGACAAGATGGAGTTCTACGTCTACGAGACGGATGAGACCATCAAGGCCACGCAGCGGCCGATCATCATCATTACCTCGAACAACGAAAAAGAACTGCCTGACGCCTTTCTGCGTCGCTGCTTCTTCCATTACATCGCCTTCCCCGACCGCAGCACCCTGCAGCAGATCGTCGATGTGCACTACCCCAACATCAGCCAGTCGCTGGTCAGCGAAGCGCTGGATGTGTTCTTCGACGTGCGCAAGGTGCCAGGCCTGAAAAAGAAGCCGTCCACCTCCGAACTGGTGGACTGGCTCAAGCTGCTGATGGCTGACAACATCGGCGAAGCCGTGTTGCGCGAGCGTGACCCCACCAAGGCCATCCCGCCGCTGGCCGGTGCGCTGGTCAAGAACGAGCAGGACGTGCAACTGCTGGAGCGCCTGGCCTTCATGAGCCGGCGCGGCAACCGCTGACGGAGCCGGGCCATGCTGCTCAACCTGTTCAATGAAATGCGCGCGGCCAAGGTGCCCGTTTCGGTACGCGAACTGCTCGACCTGCACCAGGCCCTGCAGCGGCACGTGGTGTTCGCCGACATGGACGAATTCTACTACCTGGCCCGTGCCATTCTGGTGAAGGACGAGCGCCATTTCGACAAGTTCGACCGCGCCTTCGCCGCCTACTTCAACGGCCTTGAGAACCTCGACAGGCACATCGAGGCGCTGATCCCCGAAGATTGGTTGCGCAAGGAATTCGAGCGTTCGCTGAGCGACGAGGAACGCGCGCAAATCCAGTCGCTGGGTGGCCTGGACAAGCTGATCGAAGCGTTCAAGCAGCGCCTTGAAGAGCAAAAGGAGCGCCACGCCGGCGGCAACAAGTGGATCGGCACCGGTGGCACCAGCCCGTTCGGCTCGGGTGGCTACAACCCCGAAGGCATCCGCGTGGGCGATGCCGGCAAGCGCCAGGGCAAGGCCGTGAAGGTGTGGGAGCAGCGCGAGTACCGCAACCTGGACGACCAGGTGGAACTGGGTACCCGCAACATCAAGCTGGCCCTGCGGCGGCTGCGCAAGTTCGCCCGGGAAGGTGCTGCAGAAGAGCTGGATATCGACGGCACCATCGACCACACCGCCCGCGATGCCGGCCTGCTGAACATCCAGATGCGCCCGGAGCGGCGCAATACGGTGAAGCTGCTGTTGCTGTTCGACATCGGTGGGTCGATGGATGCCCACGTCAAAGTGTGCGAGGAGCTGTTCTCGGCGTGCAAGACCGAGTTCAAGCACCTGGAGTACTACTACTTCCACAATTTTGTCTACGAGTCGGTGTGGAAGAATAACCTGCGCCGCACCTCGGAGCGGTATTCAACCTTTGATGTGCTGCACAAGTACGGCGATGACTACAAGGTGGTGTTCGTGGGGGACGCCGCCATGGCGCCTTATGAGATCACTCAGCCCGGCGGTAGCGTGGAACACTGGAACGAAGAGGCCGGCTATGTGTGGATGCAGCGCTTCATGGAGAAATTCAGGAAGATCATCTGGATCAACCCGTACCCCAGGCAGACCTGGGACTACACCGCGTCCACCCACTTGGTACGGGACTTGATCGAAGACAAGATGTACCCGCTGACCTTGCAGGGGCTGGAAGACGGGATGCGGTATTTGTCGAAGTGAGCGTTGGGGCTTGGGGCATGTGTTCGCTGCAACACGGTTTACGCCTATGAGATCGAGCGCCGCCGCGCGGCGCATCGCGAGCTGCGCTCGCTCCTACATTTTTTGGGCCAATTACGCTGCAATAACCGTAGGAGCGAGCAAAGCTCGCGATAGGGCCACAAGCCTTACAACCAACGGCCCAGGTAACGCTCCTGCTCACGCCAGGCCTCATCCTGCACCACCGGCCTGAACCGCACGCCCGCCCCTGGCATGCACTGCGCCAGCTGGGCCAGCGCAAGGGGCGTCAACGCCCCCAGCCGCGGATACCCGCCAATGGTCTGCCGGTCATTGAGCAATACGATCGGCTGGCCATCCGGCGGCACCTGCACCGCACCCAGCGGTATGCCTTCGGAAATCATCGGCGCGCCCTGATAGACCAGTTGCGGGCCTAACAGGCGAATGCCCATGCGGTCGGCCCGACTGTCGAGCGTCCACTCCCGGTTGAATGCCTCGAACAGGCTGGTACCACTGAAATCGCCAATTTGCGCGCCTATCACCATATCCAGCACGGGGTTTTGTGCAATGGGCGGGCGCTGCGCCAGCGGCACCTCGCGCAGCGGGGCGACAGTACCGGTAAACGTCAGGCACTGGCCTTTCACCAGTGCAGCACCCTGCCCGTCCACACCCCCCAGCCCTTCTCGCACCACGGTGGCACAACTACCCAGCACCGGCGTGCCGTGAAAACCGCCTGGGGCTGCCAGATAGGCCCGCACCCCGTTCCCGGGATGTTTGAAGCTGAGCCGCTGCCCCTTGGCCAGCCTGAAGCTGCGCCAAGGCTGCAGCGGCTCATCATCGATGCAGGCATGCAGGTGCGCGCCGGCCAGGGCCAGTACGCAATCCTGCCGGGCCTCGACGCAAAAACCTCCCAGCGCCACCTCGACCACCGGCGCGCCGAGCGCATTGCCCAGCAGCCAGTTGGCCCAGTACAGGGCCACCCAATCCAGCGCGCCGCCCTGGGTCACGCCCAGGTGACGTACCCCGAAGCGCCCGGCGTCTTGCAACTGGCACAGTGGCGTGCTGGCCAGGATCTGCAAATGATTCATGGCTGCGCCTCGTCATCGCCGCCCAACGCCAGGAACTGGCTGCGCGAAACCGGCACGAAACGCACGCGGTCACCGGGTTGCAGCAAGCTGAAGCCTTCACGCTCGCGGTCGAACAACCGCACCGGGGTACGCCCGATCAGGTTCCAGCCACCTGGCGATACCGCCGGGTACGCCGCCGTCTGGCGCTCAGCAATGCCCACGCTACCCGCCGCCACCTGCTTGCGCGGGGTGCTCAGGCGCGGGCTGGCCAGGCGTTCGTCCACCAGGCCCATGAAGCCGAAGCCGGGGGCAAAGCCCAGGGCGAACACAGGGTAATCACGTTCGCTGTGCACGCGAACCACCTCGGCTTCGCTCAACCCACTGCGGGCTGCCAGCACGGGGAGTTCGGGGCCGACACTGGCGTGGTACCACACCGGAATTTCATGCCGGCGGCCACCACTCCCGGCGTCTGGCTGCAGGCCGTCCAGCGCCTGGGCGATCAACATCCTCGCCTCGCTAGGTGGCAAGGCGAACTGCACCATCAAGGTGGTGTAGGAAGGCACGAGGTCCAACAGGTGCGTGCCAAATGCCGTACTCAAGCGCTGGCTGGCGGCTAGCATCCACGGCATATTGGCCTCCTCGATACGCTGGAACAGCCGCACCATCAGGGTGTCGATGGCGACGACCTCGATGCGCGGCGTCACCGAGCCCCCAGCGCATCGAGGGCCTGACGTATCTGCCGCACCGCTGCCACCGAACTGTCGTTGTCGCCGTGCACGCAGAGCGTGGTGGCCTCCAGGCACAGGGGGCTGCCGTCGTCTGCTACCAGCGTGTCCCCCCGGGCCAGGCTAACGGCCTGCTGCACTACCCGCGCCGGGTCGTGGTGCACAGCACCGGGCAAGCGGCGCGACACCAGGTGGCCGCTGGACGTATAGGCGCGGTCGGCGAATGCCTCGAACCACAATGGCACGCCGAGCTCATCACCCAAGGCCTGGGCGGGGCGATTGTCGGCGGTGGCCATCAGCACCAGCGGCAGGTCGCCGCTGTAGGCCGCCACAGCTTCCAGCACGGTACGCAGAACGAGCGGGTCGGCCATCATGTCGTTGTACAGCGCGCCGTGGGGCTTCACATAGGCCACACGCCCGCCCTGCACCTTGCAGATGCCGCCCAGCGCACCGATCTGGTAGTGCAGCAGGTCGCGGATTTCTTCCGGGCTGCAAGCCATGGAGCGGCGGCCAAAGCCGACCAGGTCCGGGTAGGCCGGGTGGGCGCCGATGCTCACCCCATGCTCCAGCGCCAGGGCCACGGTACGGCGCATGGTGCCCGGGTCGCCAGCGTGGTAGCCGCAGGCGATGTTGGCGCAATCGATGTAAGGCATCACCTCGGCATCCAGGCCCATGCGCCAGCTACCGAAACTCTCACCCATGTCACAATTGAGCAGCATGTGAAGCCTCCCGATACCTGACCGTCAGCGCCAACTTTCCTTCACGACCCGGCGGCGCCCACCCACGATCAACCAGCCAACGCCGAGCAATACGCTTTCCACCAGGAATGCGAGCACGAACCCGCCCCCCACGCCCCAGCCGATCGCCTCAGGGGCCAACACGATCTGGTAGGTGTAGCCATTGAGGGTTTCTTCGCGCAGCTGCGGGTCGGCCTGCACCAGCACATGCCAGGTGCGCTGCGCCCACGACCCTTGCAGGGCCTGCCATTCGGTTTCCAGCAACTGGTTGCGGATCATCAGGCTTTCGATGCTGTTGGCATCGCTGTTGAACACCGGGTCGTCGCTGCTGCGGTAGTGCCGCAGCAGGGCTTGCAGGTCGCCATTGAAGAAGCGCTCGGCTGTCTGGCGGAAACCGTCCAGCGCCTCGCGGGACTCGAACAGGTGCGCCTCGACACGCTGGCTATAGTCCTTGACCAATCCCGGGACCTGGATACCGACCAGCAGGCCGAAGGTGAACAGCAGCAACCGCAGGTAACTTCTGAACATGCAGCGTCCTTAGCTTTGGCCGTGCGCGGTGCACTCTCCGTGCCGCCACAGGGCCCATTGACCTGGCTCGTAACGGTTCCAGGTCTCGTTCTCGGTCAAGGCCTCGGTGGCGATCACCGTGACCACGTCATTGGGGGTGGTTTGGGTATGGAAATCGACGATCAGGTCGACATCCTTCAACCGGGCCGCCCCAAAGGGCGCCCGGCGGGTGATGTGCACCAGCTTGGTGGAGCAGAAACAGAACAGCCAGTCCCCGTCACTGAGCATGCAGTTGAACACCCCCAGGCGGCGGTAACCGGCACAGGCTTCGACCAGCACCGGCAACAGCTGTTCAACCGGCACGGGGTCGGGGAAGGCGCTGCGCACGCGGTTGAGCAGGTCGCAGAAGGCCGCTTCGCTGTCGGTGTCGCCCACCGGCCGATAGAAACCATTGCCGCCCTTGAAATCACCCAGCTGACCGTTGTGCGCAAAGCACCAGTTGCGGCCCCACATTTCCCGCACGAAGGGGTGGGTATTGGCCAGGCAGACCTTGCCCACGTTGGCCTGGCGAATATGGCCGATCACCACCTCGCTCTTGATCGGGTAGCGCTGCACCAGGTTGGCCACCTCCGACTCGCTGCTGGCGGCCGGGTCCTGGAACAGGCGCAGGCCACGCCCTTCATAGAAGCCAATGCCCCAACCGTCACGGTGCGGGCCGGTACGCCCACCGCGCTGCATCAGGCCGGTGAAGCTGAATACGATATCGGTGGGAACGTTGGCACTCATGCCCAGCAGTTCGCACATGGCTATGTCTCCGCTTACAAACGGGGCTCGACCCGGCCACCGCCCTGTGGGGCGGCTGGCGCGGGGTCGCGGTAACGGTCGTGGCGCTCCGCAGCCAACGGTGCCTGCGCAGCAAGCTGCTCGTCTTCAGCCGCCTCGCGCTGGGCGGCTGCTTCTGCGCGCAGGCGGCGCTCACGGGCGCGTTTTTCCAGCGGCCAGCGCAGCAGCACGAAGACGCCATACAAGATAAAGGCGATGAGCCCGTACATGGCGAAGTCCGACACCGCCCGCCAGGCGTTGTTGCCGACCTTGAAGGCGACGTCCAGGGCGGTGATGGCGATGGCCGGGGCGAAGTTGTCCTTCACCGGGTCGACCACAGTCGGGGTGAACAGCAACACGGCCAGTACCACCAGCAGCGGCTCGCGCAGCCAGCGCCACATCCAGGCGGTGAGCTTGAAGCCCACCAGCAGGCAACCCAGGGCCGCCACTGCGTACAGGCCCCAGGCAAGGGTGTAGTCGTTCTCGATCATGGTGTGGGTGCAAGCCAGGCAAATAGATGCCTATGATAAACACTTTTCCGGGCGCAGACAGCGTCTCCCTGTTTCGGCCAAGAGATCCCCAATGCCCAGCAAGCCACAGCCGCCCATCGCCCGCGCCGACCATGCCGCCGACCCGTACGCCTGGCTGCAACAGCGCGACACCCCTGAAGTGCTCGCCTACCTGCACGCCGAAAACGACTACCAGCAAGCCTGCCTGGCAGACCAGGCGCCCCTGCGCGAGCAGCTGTTCGAAGAAATAAAGGGCCGCATCCAGGAAACCGACCTGTCGCTGCCCACCCCTTGGGGGCCGTACCTGTACTACACCCGCACCACGGCAGGGGATGAATACCCACGCCACTACCGCTGCCCGCGCCCTGCCGAAGATTCCAACACCGTCGACCAGGCCCAGGAGCAACTGCTGCTCGACCCCAACGCCCTGGCAGACGGCGGCTTCCTGTCGCTGGGCGCCTTCAATGTCAGCCCGGACCACCGCCTGCTGGCCTATAGCCTGGACACCAGCGGCGACGAAATCTACACCCTCTACGTGAAGGACCTCGCCACCGGCGCGCTCACCACCCTGCCCTTCGAAGAGTGCGACGGCAGCCTGACCTGGGCCAACGACAGCCAGACGCTGTTCTTCGCCGAGCTTGATGACACCCATCGCCCCTGGCGCCTGCGCCGCCACACGCTGGGTAGCGATGCGGCGCACACGGTGTTCGAAGAGCCAGACGGGCGGTTCTTCCTGCATTGCTACCGCACCAGTTCCGAACGCCAGCTGGTGCTGCTGCTGGGCAGCAAGACCACCAGCGAAGCCTGGGTGCTGGATGCCGATACCCCGCAGCAGCCCTTCACCTGCCTGGCACCACGCGAAGAAGGCCACGAATACTTCCCCGACCACGGCCAGCTGGACGGTGAGTGGCGCTGGTTCATCCGCACCAACCAGGACGGCATCAACTTCGCCCTGTACCACGCCCCGTCTACGCCAGTGCCTGGCCGTGACGCCTGGCAGCAACTGGTCGCGCACCGTGACGACATCATGCTGGAGGGGCTGAGCCTGAATGCCGAGGCGCTCACCCTGAGCCTGCGCGAGGGTGGCTTGCCCATCATCGAAGTACGCCCTCAGGGCCTGCCTGCCTACCGGGTGCAGTTGCCTGACGCTGCCTATAGCCTGTACGTGCAGGACAGCCTGGAATTCGCCAGCCCGCGCCTGCGCTTGCGCTACGAAGCACTCAACCGCCCGGCCCAGGTGCGCCAGCTGGAACTGGCCGACGGTGCCCAGGTGGTGCTCAAGCAAACCCCGGTACTGGGGCGCTTCGATGCTGACGACTATGTCAGCGAACGCCTGTGGGCCACCGCAGCGGACGGTACCCGGGTGCCGATCAGCCTGGTGCGTCGCCGTCAGGACCTGGGCCGCACGGTACCGTTGTACCTGTACGGTTATGGCGCCTACGGCGAGAGCCTGGACCCGTGGTTTTCCCACGCGCGGCTGAGCCTGCTTGAGCGCGGCGTGGCCTTTGCCATTGCCCACGTGCGCGGCGGCGGTGAACTGGGTGAGGCCTGGTACCGCGCCGGCAAGCAGGCGCACAAGCACAACACCTTCAGTGACTTCATTGCCTGTGCCGAACACCTGATTGGCGAAGGCGTGACGGCCAGCGACCGGCTGGCCATCAGTGGCGGCAGTGCGGGTGGCCTGTTGATCGGTGCTGTGCTGAACCTGCGCCCCGACCTGGTGCGTTGCGCCATTGCCGAGGTGCCGTTCGTCGACGTGCTCAACACCATGCTCGACCCCGAGCTGCCGCTGACGGTGACCGAGTACGATGAATGGGGCAACCCGCAGGAGCCGCAGGTGTACGAGCGGATCAAGGCCTATGCCCCCTACGAGAACGTGAAGGCACAAGCCTACCCCGCCATGCTGGTAGTGGCCGGCTACAACGACAGCCGCGTGCAGTATTGGGAGGCCGCCAAATGGGTGGCGCGCCTGCGTACCTGCAAGACCGACAGCCACCTGCTGCTGCTCAAGACCGAGATGGGCGCTGGCCACGGCGGTATGAGCGGGCGCTACCAGGGGCTGAAGGACGTGGCGCTGGAATATGCGTTCGTGCTGGGTGAGCTGGGGGTATAGCCGGCACCTGCCGGCGTTGTGATCACTTCCCGGGCGTCACGGGTTTGTCTGCCTCCTGGCGCAAACCCGGCAGCGGTTGGTCCTTCGGCGGCCCGGGCACGGGCATCGGCGGCAGCAGCGGCGCCCCTGGTTCAGGGTCGTAGGCCTTGGGCGGGCTGCTTGGGGTGATCTGCGGGTAGGGCGTTGGGGTTGGCGTGCCGGGTGCGCCGGGCACCGGCGTGCTCAACCTGGGCGGCGTGCTGGCGGCTTCGGCCAACGGCACGCCTGCCAGCATTGTCATGGCGAGGATCGCAGCGAGCATCAGCAACCTCCTGTCTAGAAACTTCCTACAGGCTACGCTGATATTGCGGTTTGTGCCTGTCCGTCAGCCCCGCAAGCGCGCTAGACTCGGTGGCATAACCGTCACCTGCCTGATAAGAACGAAGGAAACACCATGACCTCCTCCACTTCCGCCGCCACTGCGCGCCTGGACCGTATTCTGGCCGATGCCAAGCGCGACAAGGAAATGGGCTACCGCGACAAGGCCCTGAGGATGTACCCCCACGTGTGCGGCCGCTGCGCCCGGGAATTTGCCGGCAAGCGCCTGAGCGAGCTGACGGTGCACCACCGCGACCACAACCACGACAACAACCCGCAGGACGGCTCCAACTGGGAGCTGCTGTGCCTGTACTGCCACGACAACGAACATTCGCGCTACACCGACCAGCAATACTTCAGCGAAGGCTCCACCAGCACCCCCAGCATCGCCAAGGCCACCCACAACCCGTTCGCCGGCCTGGCTGGCCTGCTGAAGAAGGACTGACCATCGAGCCCCCGCTACGGCCGGGCAGCCCGTATAATCGCGCTTTTTTGCGAAGGGCCCCGGTACGTGGCTAACAAACGATACAGTTGCATTGGCCTGTTCAACCCCAAGTCGGCCGAAAATGTTGGCTCGGTCATGCGGGCAGCAGGCTGCTACGGGGTCAACTCGGTGTTCTATACCGGCAAGCGCTACGAGCGCGCCCGTGACTTCGTCACCGACACCAAGCGTGTGCACTACGACATCCCACTGATCGGCATCGACGACCTGCAACGCATCATCCCGCTAGGCTGCACGCCTGTGGCGGTCGAACTGGTGGAGGGCGCCCGCCCGCTGCCCGAATACACCCACCCAGACCGCGCCCTCTACATCTTTGGCCCCGAAGACGGCAGCCTCAGTGCCGAGGTACGTGCATGGTGCGAAGAAACCATCTACATCCCTACTGAAGGCTGCATGAACCTGGCAGCGACCGTGAACGTGGTGCTGTATGACCGCCTGGCCAAAGGGCTCAACACCCGCTCGGGGCCCAAGTTCAAGTAGGCGCACGTGCCGCTGGCGAGGCTGCCCGGCAACCCGACTGAACGACGCCAAGGGCAGGCGGGTCAGCTGCATACACTTCACAAGGAGGGCTTGCCATGCTTGATAACCATGCTATTGCGCCATCAAAGGACCAGAACGTTCACGGCATCGAGCGCGTCAGCTCGCTGGCGGGTGGGGCGCTGATGGTCACCCGGGGGCTGCGTCAGGGCGGTGTGCTTGGGCTGCTGAAGGTAGCTGTGGGCGGCCTGGCGCTGGCCCGGGGCCTGAGCGGCCACTGCGCCACCAAGGCCTGGCTGCAGCGCAACCGCCAGGAATACAACCGGCTGCGTACAGACCTGCAACGCAGCGGTGCCGAGCTGGAGGCCTTGAAAGACAGCGCCAAAGCGGCTACTGAAGGCGTCACGGTCACCGGCAAGGACCCTGTGGCTGATACCTGACGCGTCGGGCGTGGTGCCTTTAACGCAAGGCCTTGCTCTGTAACACGTCGGAGCTGCGCCCCAGCACGTTCTCGCTGATCTTCACGAACTCCTCCTTGCTGACGCTTGGCAGGCGCATCAAACCGCGCGCCACGTCATCGAGAGAACGCTTGGCCTGGGTATGGATGCGGATTTCCTTGTCCAGGGCCTGCAGCAACATCACGCCCCGCGCAACCTGGGCGGGGCTGGCCTGGTCACCCTTGAGTGTGGTGACCTTGGCGCCCTGCTTGCTGAGCCGCGCCTGCCAGGCCTGATAACGGTCGTCGCTCATGCCACCAGACCGGCGCAGCAGTTCGCTGGCGTAGTAATCCGTCAGGCTCTCCACCAGCCAGTCACTGCCGTCGCGTGCGCGAATCTGGGTAAACAGCTGCACGACCTCGCGCAACAATGGACTGCTGCCGTTCTCGCTGACCATTGGCCTGCCGCTGTGCAGGTACAACGAGCCATGGGCCGCCATTGCCCCGCGCCACATGCCGTCCCGGGCACCGACCACCAACAGTTTGGGTGGGTTGCGCGGGAACGTCGCCTGCAGCTGTGGCCATACAAAGGTGAGCAAGGTCAGGCTGTCCATGCGCCGCATACCCTGCCCCACGGGCGCTGCCACGGTCACATCGGTGTCGCCCAGGCGGGCGCGGCGGCTGCCCAGGTCACCGGCCAGTACCCAGCCCGTCGGGCGATCGAACAGCCGCGAGCTGTCGTCGATACGAAACTTGTGCTTGCCAATACGCGGCCAGGCGGTTTCAACGCTTTTCCAGCCCTCGGGCAGGTCGAAGGTGAGCCGCGCGACCAGTTCGGTGCCGTCCTGCTGGTCGAGATGCGCAGGTGGAATCAGCTGATCGCCCTGGAACAGCGCCCAGTGCGGGGTGATCCTGGCACCATAGGCGCCGTTGCTGTGCTTCTGGTCCAGTTGCACGCGGTAGCTGAGGCTGGTCTTGCCGGAGGCCGGTTGCCACACACCGTGCTGGCCACGCAGCTGCCACTGGCCGTCGGCCTGGAAACCGCTGTACGCGCCGAGCTTGCCCAGGTCGAAATCCAGGCTGCGCACAGCACTGCCGTCAGCCAGGGTGACGCGAACTTCGGCCTGGCCGCTGGCGGGCATCAAGCGTACCTGGTAGTCCAGGTCGACCTTTTTCGCCCAGGCGGGTGTGGCGGCCAGCAGGCCCAACAGCAACAACGGGTGGCAACGCATAACACAACTCCTTGTCCCCCGCCGCAGCGAGGCTGCGCCGTTAACTGGCGCGGAAAATCAGGTGGTCTTCCCAGTCATCTTCGTGCACGGCCTGCTCACTGAGCATACGCCCAGCCTGGGAGATGCGCTGTTCGTGCACCTGCTGGCGGTCGCCGCAAACCAGGTGATGCCATGCCGGCAGGTCCTTGCCTTCGCTGACCAGCCGGTAACCGCAGGTGCTGGGCAGCCAGCGGAACTGGTCGGCCTTGCCCGGGGTAAGCTGGATGCAATCAGGTACGTGGGCAAAGCGGTTGGGATAATCGCTGCACTGGCAGGTGTTCAGGTCCAGCAACTTACAGGCGATGCGCGTGTAATAGACGCTGTTGTCGTCTTCATCCTCAAGCTTTTGCAGGCAGCACAGCCCGCAGCCATCGCACAGCGATTCCCACTCTTGCAGGCTGAGTTGTTCAAGGGTTTTACCACGCCAGAACGGCGCGTTTTCAGCGTTCATCCCACGGTTTTCCTGCATTAGGGCAGCTACAAGCTGCAAGCTAGAAGCTGCAAGCAAAGGCAGCGCGCACGGCTTTGTCTTGCCGCTTGCAGCTTGTAGCTTGCAGCTATCCTTAGTAGCCGCGAGCGAAGTCGACTTCACCGCGCAGCGCCTGGCCGGAGCCATAAGCTCGCACATTTTCGACGAACAACCGCACCATCGCGGCAGGTGAGGTCGGCGCCGAGCTGTGGCCGGTCAGCAACAGGCCCCAGGCGGTCCAGAATGGGTGCTGCCGGGGCAACGGCTCCTGGCGGCACACATCGATCACCGCACCGGCCAGGTGGCCCTGCTTCAAGGCCTCAACCAGGTCGCCATCGACCACCGACACACCACGCCCGGCATTGATGAACAACGCCGTGGGCCGGAAGCGCCTGAACATGGCCGCGTCATAGATATCATGGGTGGCCGGTGTATCGGGCAGCAAGTTCAATACATAGTCCACCTCGCCCACCAGGCGTGGCAGGTCCTCAAGCGCCGCAACCTCGACGAACGGCGCCTGCTCCCGGGCGCTACTCGCTACGCCGTAGAGCACCACACCAAACGGCTGCAGAAACGCCGCCACGCGCTGGCCGATATCACCGGTGCCCACCACCAGCACCTTGCGCCCTTCGAGGGAACAGCCCTGACGGTCATCCCAGCGCCGCTCCACCTGGCTGACCAGGCGCGACAAGACCTCCCGCTCATGCCCCAGCATGTAGGTCAGCATGTACTCAGCCATCACCTGGCCGAAAATGCCCACTGCCCGGGTGAGGCGGTAGCTGCGTGGCAGGCCCAGCGCCAGCAGCGGCGTGATCCCGGCCCAGGTGGTCTGCACCCATTGCGGCACATGGCCCTGGCGCAGCAGGCTGGCCAGCAGGTCCGGCTGGCCCAGCCACACCGGGCACTGCGCAGCAAAGCGCGACAGTTGCGCGGAGTCACCGCTGGTCAGCACTTCAAGGTCAGGTGCGGCCTGGGCCAGCAGTTCGGCATAACGCGCATGCTTATGCTCGGCAATCAGTACACGCATGATCAGGCCGGGTCGTTACGGCGCAGCAACTCTTCGGGCAGGTGCTCGATGTAGTCGTCGTCCGGTGGCGGCATTTGCAGGTGATAGCCCTGGTTTTCCAGGTTCTCCAGCACCTTGGCGATGTCTTCACGGGCCAGCTTGCGCTCTGGGGTCAACACCAGGTCAAAGGCATGCTGGGGGGTGCCGAAAAACGGCAGCAGGGCTTCAGGCACACGCTCCAGGCCATCGGCCTTGAGCAGGTACAGATACATTTCGCGCTTGCGCGGGCTCTTGTAAATGGAGCAGATACGTTTCATCGGGTTTCTCCGGCGCCGGCCAGGCTGTTCAACAGGGCCTGGCCCATGCGCTCGCGACGCCAGCCGCGCAGCGAATCGGGCAATTGATAAGGGCCATTGGGGTAGCCGCTCTTGAGCAACGCCTCAAGGGTTTTCTTGCGCAGCATCAGCTCGGGCGCAATGCCCAGGCGCTCACCTTCGGCCTGCCCCACCGCGCGCAGCTGTTTCAAAATGCCGGAGGCTTCGATGGGCAATGGCTCGGGCAGTACCGGCGGCCACTGTTCCGGGGGCAGGCTGGCCGCACGCTTGATCAGCTGGACGAGAAACTCGCCGTCCTGGCGAATGGTACGTGGGTGCATCTCGTCGATGCGAGCCAGGGCTGCCAGGTTGCTGGGCTGGCTCTTGGCCATGGGCCACAGCGAGTGCTCCTTGAGGATGCGGTTGCGGGGCACGTCACGCTGGCGCGCCTCGCGCTCGCGCCAGGCGCACAGCTCGCGCAGCACCGCCAACTGCTGAGGCGCCAACTTCCAGGCCAGCTTCACGTCACGGTACAGGCCCTCGGGCTCCACGTCACGGCGCAGCTGGGCCACCAGCTCGGCACCGTCCTCCAGTACCCACGCATATTTGTCGTCGGACAGGCGCGGGCGCACGGCACTGAACAGCTCCGCCAGGTGCACGGCATCCTCGGCGGCATAGCTGACCTGGGTATCGGAGAGCGGACGCTGCAGCCAGTCGGAGCGCGTCTCGCCTTTCGGCAAGTCGATGCCGAGCACCTCCTGCACCAGGCGCGAATAGCCCATGGAGAAACCCAGGTTCAGGTAACCCGCCGCCAGCTGGGTGTCGAACAACGGCTGCGGCAAACGCCCGGTCAGGCGCAGCAGCACCTCGAGGTCTTCGCTGCAGGCATGCAGTACCTTGACCACACCGTTGTCTTCGAGCAGATCGGCAAGGGGTTGCCAGTTGCCGATGAGCAGCGGATCGATCAGGAAGGCGCGCTTGCCGTCACCAATCTGGATCAGCCCGGCCTTGGGGTAGAAGGTGTCGACGCGCATGAATTCGGTGTCGACGGCGACGAAAGGCAGTTGGCGCCAGTCGCTGCAATGTGCGGCCAGGCTCTGGTCGTCACGGATCCAGTGTATTTCGATGGCCACGAGGCTCTCCCACTAACATTGGCGCGCAGTATATACGGCGCGGGCACTGCGGGTGAAACCCAGGCCATCGTCATTACCGACCAAGGGTGCTATTGGCCGTTGGCAGCGGCAAGCCAGGGGCGGCAGCCGGCAAACAGGTCCAGGGACCGCTGATACACCCCGGTATGCACCTGCAACAGGCCGAGCATCGAGTGGAACAGGTTGTCCTGAGACAACGGCGCATCGCCCAGCTTGGCCAGGCAACCGGTGTCCACGCCGAAGTCCTGCTGGTAGCTGTCGGAGAACCAGGCCAGCAACGGTACGTGCTTTTGCTGCTCGGGGGCGATGGCGTAAGGGGTGCCATGCAGGAACAGGTTGTACTCGCCCAGCGACTCGCCATGGTCCGACAGGTAGATCATGGCCGTGTCCACCTTGTCCTGCTTGCTGCGCAGGGTATCGATGAGCGACGCCAGCACGCGGTCGGTATAGGCCAGGGTGTTGTCGTAGCCGTTGATGATCTCCTGCTGGCTGCATTGGTCCAGGGCGTTGCTCTGGCACACCGGGGTGAAGCGCTGGTCGGCTTGCGGGTAGCGTTTGAAGTAGTCGGGGCCGTGGCTGCCCATCTGGTGCAGCACCAGCACGGTGTCTCTGTCGAGGTTGTCGATCAGCTCGCCCAGCCCTTGCAGCAGCACCTGGTCGTGGCATTCGCCGCCTGCGCACAATTGCGGGTCTTTCAGGTTGGTGAGGTTGACGTACTGCACACGGTCGCAGGTGCCCTTGCAGCCGGACTGGTTGTCGCGCCACTGCACGTCCAGGCCGGCACGTTTGAGGATGTCCAGCAGCCCTTCACGGTTTTTTGCCACGCGGGCGTCGTAGTCCTTGCGCGCCATGCCAGAGAACATGCACGGCACCGACACTGCCGTTTCGGTGCCACACGAGTGCACATCGGAAAACGCCAGCAGGCCCTGTTCCTTCGCCAGGTTCGGCGTAGTGTCGCGGTCATAGCCCAACACCCCAAAGTGGTCTGCACGGGCGCTCTCCCCGACCACCAGTACGGTCAGCGACTTGCGCTGGTGGCTGTGCCAGGCAGCGTCGCGGCTGGCATCTTCACCATATGGCTGGAACGGCCGCGAGGCTGTGGACACGCGCTCGCTCACGTAGGTCATGGATGCGCCGACGATATTGCTGGGCGTCAGCATCAGGCGCAATTCATGGTGGTTACGCAGCAGCGACGACAGGCCCTGGTAGTTGGCCAGGCCCACCGAGCCCAAACCCACCACGCACGCCGCGCTGACCACCAGCTTGCCCAGCAGCTCACGCTGCCAGGTGCGGTACACAACAGGGGCCTTCCACAGCAACAGCGAAGGCAATACGCCCAGCCCGAGTATGTACAGGGCGAACTTCAGCGACATCAGGTCGCGGACCTCGGCCACGTTGGTTTCGGCCATGTTGGCGAACATGCCGGCGTCGATCAGCACACCGTAACGGTTCATGAAGTACGCCACACCCGCGCCGCTCATGAACAACACGATCAGCAACGGCTTGAGCACGTAGCGGAAGGCGCACAGGGTCAGTATCAGGTTGAAGGCGAACAGCATCAGCACGGCGAACGCAAGGCTCAGCCACAAACCCGGCAAGCCAGGCGGCACCACTTGTTCGAGGTGCTGCCAGAGAAAGAAGTTGAAGCCGATCAGCAGGTACAGACTGGCCAGCAGCGTGACCCATTCGGTCCGCAGGGGTTTGATGTTGGGCATGGGCGTTCACAACCAGGCATGAGACCTCCCGGGCCGGATGGCGCCGGGAGCAAACTGCGCGAACTCTAGAAAGCGTGCCATCAATTTTATGTGAAAAATAACGTTACAATTCCGTGAGTCGCCTGTTTTCATGTGCCGAATGCAACTTGTTCAGCTGGCGTTCAGCCAACCCCGGCCGCCAGAGCCGGCCAAAGGCAGCTATCCTCAGTGGTCAGGACCTTACCGACCAACCTGACCGAGGTGAAGAAATGCCAGTTCCGCATGACCTGCTCGCTGACTTGCACGTAACCGCCGATGCCTTCCAGGCGCTCATTGACAAGGACCAGACGCTGCACGCACTGCACAAGGAATACAACGCCAAGGACAAGGAGGTGCTCGCTGCAGAAAGCAATGGCACCAATGACGATGTGGTCAACCGGCTGCGCAAGGAGCGGCTGCTGATCAAGGACAAGATCGAGCGCGTCATTCACGCACCGGGGGCTTGAGCAAGATTGAGTGAGTCCAGGGCCTCTTTGCGAGTCAATTGTTCCTGCGGTGAACATTGCACTCGCCAGGAGGCCCTGTCTTTATCCTGCAGCCAAAGCGTTCAGAGCACCGTTCAGGTCTTCGATCAAATCGTCATGAGCCTCAATCCCCACCGACAGCCGTAGCAGGTTTTCGCTGATCCCCATCACACCCTTCTGCTCGGGGCTGAGGGAGCAGTGGGACATGCTCCACGAATGGTTGATCATGCTTTCCACCCCGCCCAGCGAATCGGCCAGCACAAAAATCTGCAACGCCTCCACCAGGCGGTTCATGGCAGCTCGGTCGCCTTTTACCTTCATGGCCACCACTGCCCCGCCACTGCGCATCTGGCGCTTGCACAGTTCATGCTGCGGGTGGCTTTCAAGCCCCGGGTAGTACACCTGCTGCACCTGGGGGTGGCGTTCGAGCATGCGCGCCACGCGCAGCGCATTGGCGCATTGGCGCTCCATACGCACGTCCAGGGTTTTCAGGCCACGCAGCGCCAGGTAGCAGTCGAACGGGCCCTGCACCGCACCGATCGCCATGCTGATACGGCGCAGGCGGTGCAGCAGTTCGTCGCTGGCGGCCACCACCACGCCGCCAGTCAGGTCGGAGTGGCCACCGATGTACTTGCTGGCCGAATGCATCACCAGGTCTACACCCAAGGTGATCGGGCGCTGGTTCCAGGGGGAGCAGAACGTGTTGTCGATGCAGGTGAGGATGCCCCGCGCGCGGGCAAGGTCGCACACCGCCTTGATATCGACCAGGTGCAGCAGGGGGTTGGTGGGCGACTCGATCCAGATCAGCCGGGTTTCCGGCTTGATGGCCGCAGCCACAGCCTGCAGGTCGTTGAGGTCGACATAGGTAGTGGTCAGGCCTGAGGTGTGGCTGCGGTAGTCCTCCATGATGCGGAAGGTGCCGCCGTACACGCCGTTCATCACCACCACGTGGGCGTCCTTGGGCAGCAGTTCCAGCACGGTGGCCGTGGCGTTTACCCCGGACGCGCAGGCGACCGCCCCGGCGCCCTCTTCCAGGGCCGCCACGCAGGTTTCATAAGCGTGCCGGGTGGGGTTGCCCACGCGGCTGTAGGAATACTCGGGCTTGTCGTCCAGGCCGCGTTTGATGAACGAGCTGGCAGTGACGATAGCCGGGAAGATGGCATTGTCGGCGACGCTGAATTGCTCGCCGGCGTGGATGGTTCGGGTGGCGAAATGGCGCGGCTTGTCGGACATGGTCAGGCCCATTGGCAGAGGTGAAGCTGCCACTATCGCACAACCCCAAAGTGCTGGCCTTGGGGTAACCTGTGAAAACTTCTTCGCCAAGGCCTGCGCCTGATATGGACAGCTTCGACCAACACATTCTCACCCTGCTGCAGCGCGATGCCTCGGTGTCCCTCAAGGACCTGGCCGAGGCGGTCAACCTGTCCACCACCCCCTGCTGGAAGCGCGTCAAGCGCCTGGAAGACGAGGGTTACATCGTGGGCCGCGTCGCCCTGCTGGACCCTGAACGGCTAGGGCTGGGGCTGACGGTGTTCGTGCAACTGAAAACCCAGCGGCACGACAGCGTCTGGCTGGAGCAGTTTGCGGCAACCGTGACCGCGTTCGAGGAGGTGATGGAGGTCTATCGTATGTCCGGTGACTGGGACTACATGCTGCGGGTGGTAGTGGGGGACATCGCCGCGTATGACCGGTTCTACAAGAAGCTGATCAACAGTACCGATGGGCTATCGAACATCACGTCCAGTTTTGCCATGGAGCAGATGAAGTACACCACGGCTTATCCGGTGCATCGTTCCTGATGCTGAATGGCTGTACCGGCCCTGCTGCCGTCAATCAGCCGCCAGCACCGCCTCGATCCGGTTGCCCGCCTTGGCCTTCTCGACCTTGATTGCCACGAACTTGGAGGTCGGCGTGTAGGTGCCGTCGCCGTAACTGTCCAGCGGCACCAGCGGGTTGGTTTCGGGGTAGTAGGCCGCGGCCTGCCCCTCAGGCACGTCGTAGGCCACCAGGCGGAAGCCCGATACGCGACGCTCCACGTCATCTTCCCACAGCGACACCAGGTCTACCTGCTCACCGGGCTCGAAACCCAGGCGGCGGATGTCGGCTTCGTTGACGAAGACCACTTCACGTAGCCCGAATACACCGCGATAGCGGTCGTCCAGGCCGTACAAGGTCGTGTTGTACTGATCGTGGGAGCGCAGCGTCTGCAGAATGAGGTCAGGCTTGTCACCCCGGGCCAGCACCTTGGCGTTGACCAGTTGCTCAGGCAGTGCATGCGGGCTGAAGCGGGCCTTGCCGGTAGCCGTGCGCCAGGTGCGTTGAGCGGCGGCATTGCCCAGGTGGAAGCCGCCAGGTTCTTGCAGGCGCTCGTTGAACGCGGCAAAGCCTGGGATCACGTCGGCGATCATGCTGCGGATACGGCCGTAGTCTGCCACGGCGTATTCCCAGTCGATTGGCTGCTTGCCCAGGGTGGCCTGGGCCATGCCGGCGACAATCCACGGCTCCGAGCGCAGGTGCGGCGAGCGCGGCCGCAGTTGCCCGTGGGAGATGTGCACCATGCTGAAGGTGTCCTCCACCGTTACCCCTTGAGGGCCGTTGGCCTGCACGTCGATTTCGGTCCGGCCCAGGCACGGCAGGATCAGCGCATCACCCCCAGTGACCAGGTGCGAACGGTTGAGCTTGGTGGATATCTGCACGGTCAACGCGCATTTGCGCAGCGCCGCGTGGGTGCGCGGGGTATCTGGCGTGGCTTGGGAGAAGTTCCCGCCCAAGGCGATGAATACCTTCGAGCGCCCCTCTTCCATGGCCTTGATCGCCAGCACAGCGTTGTGGCCGTGGGCGCGGGGCACGCGGAACTCGAAGCGCTTCTCCAGCGCATCGAGCAACGCCGGCTTGGGCTTTTCGTCGATACCCATGGTGCGGTCACCCTGCACGTTGCTGTGCCCGCGCACCGGGGAAAGCCCAGCCCCCGGTTTACCAACGTTGCCCCGCAACAACTGCAGGTTGACGATTTCCTGCACGGTGGGCACCGAATGCCGGTGCTGGGTGACGCCCATGGCCCAACACATGATCACCCGTTCGGCCTTGCGGTACATGCGCGCAGCCAGCTCGATCTCGGCCTGGGTAAGCCCGGACTGCTCCACGATATGCGCCCAGGGCGTGGTATCTACAGCCTGCAGGTAGGCGTCCACGCCGCTGGTGTGCTCGGCGATGAACGCGTGGTCGAACACCGCCGGCGCACCGCTGGCCTGGGCCTCGCGTTCCCATTGCAACAGGTATTTGGCGATGCCGCGCATCACTGCCATGTCGCCGCCCAGGTTCGGGCGGAAATACGCCGTATTGGTGGGCTCGGAGCCGTTGCTGAGCATTTCGAACGGGTGCTGGGGGTGCTGAAAGCGCTCCAGCCCGCGCTCCTTGAGGGGGTTGAAACACACCACCTGCGCGCCGCGCTTCACGGCCTCGCGCAACGGTTCGAGCATGCGTGGGTGGTTGGTCCCGGGGTTCTGGCCGATCACGAAGATGGCGTCGGCCAGTTCCAAGTCGTGAAACACCACCGTGCCCTTGCCCACGCCGAGGGTTTCGGACATCCCCACGCCGCTGGCCTCGTGGCACATGTTGGAACAGTCGGGGAAGTTGTTGGTGCCATAGGCGCGCACGAACAGCTGGTAGAGGAAGGCGGCTTCATTGCTGGCGCGGCCTGAGGTGTAGAACTCGGCCTCATCGGCCGAACCGAGTGCGCGCAGGTGCCGGGCGATCAGGGCGAACGCCTCTTCCCAGCTGGTTTCCACGTAATGGTCAGTGGCGGCGTCGTAGCGCATGGGGTGGGTGAGCCGGCCCTGGTACTCCAGCCAGTAGTCGGTCTGTTCGGCCAGGGCGCTGACGCTGTACTTGGCAAAGAAGGCAGGGTCCACCGAACGGCCGGTGGCCTCCCAGTTGACGGCTTTGGCCCCGTTCTCGCAAAACTTGACCATATCGCTTTCCGGCGACTCGCCCCAGGCGCAGCCGGGGCAGTCGAAGCCACCGTTCTGGTTGGTCTTGAGCATGGCCCGCAGGTTCTTGAAGGCGTTTTCGCTGCCCAGCCAGCTTTTGGTGACGCTCTTGAGCGCCCCCCAGCCGGCGGCGGCGCCTTTGTAGTCCCTGATGTGGTCGTCCTGGCTCATGCGGCGAATCCTCACGCTACGGTGCTTTCATTCAGCCTACGGAGCGTGGTGCTGGGGCGTCCAATCGAAAGATCTTACGGAGTGATAAGCGGTTTCGATGATGCGCCCCAAGCCGCGATAGAGCCTGTTTATCATACGGTCGGGCAAAGCAATTTGACTGCCCTGCCCCCAGGTTATAGCTTGGAGGCGTACCCCACCCATTCGAGTGTGCACGTGGAACAGAACAGCCGGGCCCTGATCGACGGCTTCAACCGGAAAATCGACTACCTGCGGATGTCCGTGACAGACCGCTGCGATTTCCGCTGCGTGTATTGCATGGCCGAAGACATGCAGTTTCTGCCGCGCCAGCAGATCCTGAGCCTCGAGGAACTGTTCCAGGTGGCCGAGCGCTTCGTGGCACTGGGTACCCGCAAGATCCGCCTGACCGGCGGGGAGCCACTGGTGCGCCAAGGCATCGTCGGCTTGTGCGAGCGCATCGCCGCCCTGCCCGGCCTGCGCGAGCTGTGCCTGACCAGCAACGGCTCGCAGTTGGGGCGCCTGGCGCAGCCGCTGTTCGACGCGGGCGTCACACGCCTGAACATCAGCCTCGACAGCCTGAATGCTGCGCGCTTCAAGCAACTGACACGTACCGGCGACCTGCATCAAGTGATTGCGGGCATAGACGCGGCGCGTCTGGCGGGCTTTCGCCGCACCAAGCTCAACTGCGTGGTGCTCAAGGGCCGCAACGACCATGAGCTGGTAGACCTGGTGCGTTTTGCCATAGACCGCGAGCTGGACATCACCTTCATCGAAGAAATGCCCCTGGGCGTGATCAACGAGCATGAGCGCGGTGAGTCGTTTTGCTCCAGCGACGAAGTGCGCGAGCGCCTGGCCGAGCACTTCAGCCTGATCGAATCTACCGAATCGTCCCAAGGCCCTGCCCGCTACTGGCGGCTGGCCGAAGCGCCGGGCACCCGGGTGGGCTTCATCTCACCCCATAGCCACAACTTCTGCGCCACCTGCAACCGGGTGCGGCTCACCGTGGAAGGCCGCCTTTTACTGTGCCTGGGCAACGAGCACTCGGTTGACCTCAAACACGTGCTGCGCGCCCACCCGGGCAACCCGCAGCGGCTGGAAACAGCCATTCGCGATTCGTTGCACCTGAAACCCTATCGCCACCACTTTGAAGTGGGTGGCGACGTACAGATCCTGCGTTTCATGAACATGACCGGCGGCTGAGCAGCCGTCTCTGGATTTCCATGATCGTTCATCCCACCCATGGTGTGCTGCGGGTGCTGTTCACCCTCAAAGGGTCGATCCTCAAGCGCATCGCCCTGCGCTGCCTGATGGTCACGCTGTTGGCGGCGCTGATTGTATTGGCCGAGCGCCATTACCCGGCATTCTTCTACCCGGTCAGCGCCACGCCCTTCACCCTGCTGGGGCTGTCACTGTCGATCTTCATGAGTTTTCGCAACAACGCCTGCTACGACCGGTGGTGGGAGGGGCGCAAGGCCTGGGGCAAGCTGATCATCGAAACCCGCTCGTTCGTGCGGGAAAGTGTGGTGATCACCGATGCCCGGTTGCGGGCCGAGCTGCTGCGCAACCTGTGCGGTTTTGCCCATGCCCTGAATGCGCGGTTGCGCGGGGAAGATGACATGGAGGCCGCGCGCCCCTGGCTGGCCCAACCCGAACGGATCAGCGCGCACAATGTGTGCGACGGGATTTTGCGTGAAGTCGGTGCGCAGTGCTCGCACCTGGCCGAGCAGCAAAAGATCAGCGACTGGCGCTACAGCCTGCTGGAACAGCGGCTGGTGGGGCTGAGCGAGGTGCAGGCCACCTGCGAGCGTATCAAGGGCACGCCGTTGCCGTTCCCCTATACATTGCTGCTGCACCGCACCATCTACATCTTCTGCCTGTTGCTGCCCTTTGCCCTGGCCGAACCGCTGGGCTGGCTGGCGCCGTTGTTCACCACCATCGTGGGGTACACCTTCTTCGGGCTGGATGCCATCGGCAACGAGCTGGAAGACCCGTTCGGGCGCGATGAGAACGACCTGCCCACCGACGCCATGGTGCGCACCGTGGAGCGCGATGTGCTGGCAGGGCTGGGGGAAACGCCGTTGCCACCGGCGTTGTTGCCGGTAGGGTATGTGTTGAGTTGACGGTGCAGTGGCGCACGGGCGGCTACCGGGTGATTGGGGCTCAGCCGCGGGTTTCGCAGGGCGCGACCGGCTTCAGATGCTTGACGAAATTGCATGGCCGGTGGCGTGCGTCCAGCTGTTCGGCCAGGATGCCCTCCCAGGCCGTGCGGCAAGCCCCGGTGGAGCCAGGCACGCAGCACACCAGGGTACGATTGGAAAGCCCTGCCAGGGCACGGCTCTGCACCGTGGAAGTACCGATATCCAGAATCGACAGCGCACGGAACAACTCGCCGAACCCGTCGATGCGCTTGTCCAGCAAACACTCCACCGCTTCCGGGGTACTGTCACGCCCGGTAAAACCGGTGCCCCCCGTGATCAGCACCACCTGCACCTGCTCGTCGGCAATCCAGCTGGCGACCTGCGCACGGATCTTGTACAGGTCATCCTTCAGCAGTGCCCTCGCCACCAGGCGATGTCCAAACTCCACCGAGCGGCAGGCCAGCAGCTCACCCGAAGTATCGGTGTCGAAGGTACGGGTATCGCTGACGGTCAGCACAGCGATGTTGAGCGGTACAAAGGCCGCATCAGGTTGAACACGCACGGTAAAGCCCCCTCGAAGTCAGTATCGCCACGCTAGAGGCCGGGGCTGCAGGCGTCCAATCGATATCACGTACTGGCCGATCAATAGCATCTATCGCAGACGTGGGTTAAGGTCTGTACACCCCGTTACCAGGCAAGCGCATGGACATCAAGCAGCTGAAGTTTCTCCTCGCCCTCGACCAGACCCGCCACTTCGGGCAAGCAGCGGCGTTGTGCCACATCACCCAGCCGACCCTGTCCATGCGCTTGCGCAACCTTGAAGATGAACTGGACCTGGTGCTGGTCAAACGGGGCCAGCGATTCGAAGGCTTTACCGAGGCCGGCGAACGCATCCTGGCCTGGGCCCGCACCCTGCTCGCCGCCCACGATGGCCTGCAGGCCGAGGCGGCCAATTGCCGTGGCCAGGTGGTAGGCAGCCTGCGCCTGGGCACGGTACCGCTGGCCAGCTTCAACCCTATGCAATTGTTGTTGCCGCTGCGGGCAAAATACCCCGGGCTGCACTTTCAGCTCAGCTCGCTGAGTTCGGAGCAGGTGGTCGATGGCCTTAGCCGCAACCAGCTCGACCTGGGCATCTGCTACCTGGACCAGGTCAATACCCGGTTCTTCGAGGTCATCGAACTGGGCATCACCACCATGGGCCTGTTGCATGACACGCGGCATTTCCAGTTCACGGGCGATGCCTTGCGCTGGGACCAGCTGGGCGACACGCCCCTGGGCCTACTGAGCAAGGGCATGCACTACCGCCAATCACTGGACCTGAGCCTGCGCAGCCGGGGCCTGGAACCCAATGCGGTGCTGGAAAGCGACTCCAGTTTCCAGCTGGTCCAGGCCATCAGCAGCGGCCTGTGCTGCGCAATCATGCCGCTGGGCTGCGGCCTGGAAGCCCTCAGCGAGCACCTGCGCATCCTGCCGGTGGTGGATGCCGCCATCCACAGCCCCGTGGGCCTGCTGCTGCGCCGCAGCGAACCGCGTTCGGCCATTGCCGAGCAGTGCTTTACCGAGGCGAAAGCACTGTTTCAGGCGCCCTGAACACTGGTCGCCTGGCGGTACTGGCGGGGGGTGAACCCGGTCAGTTGCTTGAACTGGCGGCTGAAGGCGCTGTGGTCGGTGTAGCCGCAGCGTAGCGCGACCTCGGTGATTGGCAGCTCGGAATGCAGCAGCCGGTGGGCCTGTTCCAGGCGCGCCTTGTGAATCATCTGCCGGGGCGTGAGGTGAAACACCCGCTTGCAGTAACGCTCCAGTTGCGCGACGGATATGCCCGCTATGCGGGTCAGCTCCCGCATGCTGATCGGCTGCTGGAAGTGGCGACGAATGTGCTCGTCCACAGCGGCCAGGCGCTGATAGGCGGGGTGCGTGTCTGCCGCTGACTGCAGGTCCACCGAAATGCCGACCAGGCCAATGATGGCCCCTTCCACGTTGTGCAAAGGGCGCTTGTGGGTCAGGCACCAGCCGGCCTCGCGGCTGCCATACAGGTGCAGTTCCAACTGGTCTTCGAGCACCAGGCCCTCCTTCAACACGCGGCGGTCCTGCTCGGTGTAGCCCGGGCCCAGCTGCGCCGGAAACACCTCGGCGCTGGTCTTGCCCAGCAACGGCGCCAGCCCTTTGAGCCCACAGCGCTGCACCAGGGTGGTGTTGGCCAGCACATAACGGGCAGCTTCATCCTTGATGAAGATCGCCGCGTTGGGGATGGCGTCAAGGATGGGCAGCAGCAGCGATACGCCGCCCAGCAGCGCCTCAAGGTTGGCCGGCCGGTACCGTTCCAGCGCCGGGCACAGGGTAGCCAGGGGGGTAGGCATCATCTCTAAAGCCCATGTTCAGTGAGGCTTCGAGCCTATCTCCACGGCCTTGCAGCACGCCAACGGTTTTTCGTGACTGTGCCGATTTCGTCATGCCCCCTGCAGAAAACCATCAAGAACCGCCCCGCCGATCGGTTCACTCTATGCCCAATGCAAGCCGCCCATGTTCCACAAAAGCGCGGCCGCAACGCCGCACCTCGTGACATCAGACCTGCCTATCCAATAACCAACAAAAAGGCGAACCCATGTCAGGCAAATTCAAGAAACAGCTGTCATTGCTGGACCTCACCTTCATCGGCCTAGGGGCCATCTTCGGCTCCGGCTGGCTGTTCGCTGCCAGCCACGTATCGGCCATTGCCGGGCCTGCGGGCATTCTGTCGTGGTTTCTGGGCGGCTTTGCCGTGCTGCTGCTGGGCATCGTGTATTGCGAGCTGGGCGCGGCCCTGCCGCGTGCCGGCGGCGTGGTGCGCTACCCGGTGTATTCCCACGGGCCACTGCTGGGCTACCTGATGGGGTTCATCACCCTGATCGCCTTTTCCAGCCTGATCGCCATCGAAGTGGTCGCCTCGCGCCAGTACGCCGCTGCCTGGTTCCCGGGGCTGACAAAGGCCGGCACCAGCGACCCGACCGTGCTTGGCTGGCTGGTGCAGTTCGCACTGTTGGGGCTGTTCTTCATCCTGAACTACCGCAGCGTGAAAACCTTCGCCAAAGCCAACAACCTGGTCAGCGTGTTCAAGTTCATCGTGCCGCTGCTGGTGATCGGGGTGCTGTTCACCTTCTTCAAACCCGAGAATTTCCAGGTACAGGGTTTTGCGCCGTTTGGCCTGTCCGGGGTGGAAATGGCGGTATCGGCCGGTGGCATCATTTTCGCCTACCTGGGCCTCACACCGATCATCTCGGTGGCCAGCGAGGTCAAGAACCCGCAACGCACCATTCCTATTGCGCTGATACTGTCGGTGCTGCTGTCCACCGCCATCTACGCCCTGCTGCAACTGGCATTTCTCGGCAGCGTGCCCACTGACATGCTGACCAATGGCTGGTCGGCGGTGACAAAGGAACTGGCCCTGCCCTACCGCGACATCGCCCTGGCCTTGGGAGTGGGCTGGCTGGCCTACCTGGTGGTGGCGGATGCGGTGATCTCCCCAAGCGGCTGCGGCAACATCTACATGAATGCCACCCCCCGCGTGGTGTATGGCTGGGCGAAGACCGGCACGTTCTTCCGCTACTTCACCCGCGTCGATGAGCAGTCTGGTATTCCGCGCCCGGCCCTGTGGCTGACGTTCGGCCTGGCGGTGTTCTGGACCCTGCCGTTCCCCTCGTGGGAAGCGCTGATCAACGTGGTGTCCGCTGCACTGGTGCTGAGTTACGCCGTCGCCCCGGTGACCGTCGCCGCCCTGCGCCGAAACGCTCCCGACATGCCGCGCCCGTTCCGGGTCAAGGGCATGGGGGTACTGGGCCCGCTGTCGTTCATCATCGCCGCACTGATCGTGTATTGGTCGGGCTGGGGCACGGTGTCCTGGCTGCTGGCGCTGCAAATCCTGATGTTCGTGCTGTACCTGGTGTGTGCGCGCTTCGTGCCCACCGAGCACGTGTCGCTGGCCCAGCAGGTGCGCTCGTCGGCGTGGCTGATCGGCTTCTACGCCGTGACCATCCTGCTGTCCTGGCTGGGCAGCTTTGGCGGCACCGGGGTGATCGGCCACCCGCTCGACACCGTGATCGTCGCCGCATGTGCGCTTGGCATTTACTACTGGGGTGCGCGCACCGGGGTGCCGGCACATCTGGTGCGCCTGGAGGGCGAGGATGAAAGCGAAGCCAGCCAAGCGCCGCTGGTCGCCCAAGGCCCGGCGGTAACGGCGCCCTGAGGGCCCGCATCCACAGCGCAAGACTTGGCCAACCACACGACGGACACGACCATGAAACAGATCCACATCATCGACTCGCATACCGGCGGCGAACCCACGCGCCTGGTGATGAAAGGCTTCCCGCACCTGCACGGTCGCAGCATGGCCGAGCAGCGCGACGAACTGCGTGAGCGGCACGATGCGTGGCGCCGGGCCTGCCTGCTGGAGCCGCGGGGCAACGACGTGCTGGTGGGGGCGCTGTACTGCACGCCGGTGTCGGCTGATGCCACCTGCGGGGTGATCTTCTTCAACAACGCCGGTTACCTGAACATGTGTGGCCACGGCACCATAGGCCTGGTCGCCTCGCTGCAGTACCTGGGCCTGATCGCACCGGGGGTGCACAAGATCGACACCCCGGTCGGCCAGGTCAGCGCCACCCTGCATGAGGACGGCGCCATCACCGTCGGCAACGTGCCCGCCTACCGCTACCGCCAGCAGGTGGCGGTGGATGTACCCGGCCATGGCGTGGTGCACGGCGATATCGCCTGGGGTGGCAACTGGTTCTTTCTGGTCAGCGAGCATGGCCAGCGCCTTGAACTGAGTAACCGCGAAGCCCTCACCGACTACACCTGGGCCATGCTCAAGGCCCTCGAAGCCCAAGGCATTACCGGTGAGCACGGTGCCCCCATCGACCATATCGAGCTGTTTGCCGAAGACGCCGCGGCCGACAGCCGCAACTTCGTCATGTGCCCGGGCAAAGCCTACGACCGTTCGCCTTGCGGCACCGGCACCAGCGCCAAGCTGGCCTGCCTGGCGGCAGACGGCAAGCTGGCCGAGGGCCAGGTCTGGGTACAGGCCAGCATCACCGGCAGCCAGTTCACTGGCCGCTACGAGCGCGACGGTGAGCGAATTCGCCCGTTCATTACCGGCCGCGCCTACATGACCGCCGACAGCACGCTGCTGATCGACGAACAGGACCCCTTCGCCTGGGGCATCTGACCCCTGTTTCCTTTACCACCCGACACCGCCAGGAGCACTAACAATGACTGACAACATCTTCACCGGCACCATGCCCGCCCTGATGACCCCCTGCACCGCCGAGCGCAAACCTGACTACGACGCACTGGTGCGCAAGGGCCGTGAGCTGATCGAGGCTGGCATGAGCGCAGTGGTGTACTGCGGCTCGATGGGTGACTGGCCACTGCTCAGCGAAGCCGAACGCCAGGAGGGTGTGGCGCGGCTGGTGGCAGCGGGCATCCCGACCATCGTCGGCACCGGCGCGGTGAACACCCGCGAGGCCGTCGCCCACGCTGCCCACGCGGCAAAGGTGGGCGCCGCGGGCCTGATGGTCATTCCACGGGTGCTCAGCCGGGGTGCATCGCTGATTGCCCAGAAGCACCACTTCGCGGCGATTCTGGCCGCCGCGCCTGCGCTGCCGGCAGTGATCTACAACAGCCCGTACTACGGCTTCGCCACCCGCGCCGACCTGTTCTTCGAACTGCGCCAGCAATTCCCCAACCTGATCGGCTTCAAGGAGTTCGGCGGCGGCGCGGACCTGCGCTATGCGGCCGAGCACATCACCTCCAAGGATGACGGTGTGACGCTGATGGTGGGCGTGGATACCCAGGTGGTGCATGGCTTCGTCAACTGCAACGCCACCGGCGCCATCACCGGCATCGGTAACGCCTTGCCACGGGAGGTGCTGCAACTGGTGAGCCTGAGCAAGCAGGCCGCCAAGGGCGACGCCCGAGCCCGCCGCCTGGCCCGTGAGCTGGAAGCGGCACTGGGGGTGCTGTCGTCGTTCGATGAAGGTTGCGACCTGGTGCTGTACTACAAGCACCTGATGGTGCTCAACGGCGACACGGAGTACACCCTGCACTTCAACGAGACCGATGCCCTGACCGATGCCCAGCGCAATTACGCCGAGCAGCAATACGCGCTGTTCCGTAGCTGGTATGCACACTGGTCGACCGAGCAGAACGTGGCCTGACCGCAGCCGCCTTCTCCCTGCACCTGCACTGCATTCACAAGGAGTCACCATGCCCCTTACAGGCAAACTGCTGATCGGCCAAACCCCGGTAGCCGGTACACGTCAAGCCCTGCGCGCCATCAACCCGGCCAGCGGCCAGGCACTGGAGCCGGCGTACCAGGGCGGCACGGGCGAACACGTGGCCCAGGCCTGCGCCCTGGCCTGGGCGGCGTTCGACGTCTATCGCGAAACCACACTGGAACAGCGTGCCGGCTTTCTGGAAGCAATCGCCGCACACATCGAAGCCCTCGGCGATGCACTGATCGAGCGCGCCGTCGCCGAAACGGGCCTGCCCACGGCGCGTATCCAGGGCGAGCGCGGCCGCACCTGCACCCAGTTGCGCGCTTTCGCCCGCGTGGTGCGGGCCGGTGAGTGGCTGGACGTAAGGGTCGACCCGGCCCTGCCGGAGCGCCAACCCCTGCCCCGCCCTGACCTGCGCCAACGGCACATCGCCCTGGGGCCGGTCGCGGTATTCGGCGCCAGCAACTTCCCGCTGGCGTTCTCGGTAGCCGGTGGCGACACCGCCTCGGCGCTGGCGGCCGGCTGCCCGGTAGTGGTCAAGGCGCACGGCGCTCACCCTGGCACCAGCGAACTGGTAGGCCAGGCCGTGGCAAATGCCGTCCAGCAGTGCGGGCTGCCTGAAGGGGTGTTCTCGCTGTTGTACGGTTCGGGCCGTGAAGTGGGCATCGCGCTGGTCAGCGACCCCCGCATCAAGGCCGTGGGCTTTACCGGTTCACGCAGCGGCGGCCTGGCCTTGTGCCAAGCCGCCCAGGCTCGGCCCGAACCTGTTCCGGTGTATGCGGAGATGAGCTCGATCAACCCGGTGTTCCTGTTCGGTGCGGCCTTGCAGGCACGCGCTGAAGCCATGGCCCAGGGGTTCATTGGCTCACTCACTCAAGGTGCAGGGCAGTTCTGTACCAACCCAGGGTTGGTGATCGCCAAGCAGGGGCCTGATTTGCAACGCTTCATCCAGGCTGCCAGCCAGCATGTGAGCCAGGCCGCAGCGCAGACCATGCTCACCCCCGGGATTTTTGCCGCCTACCAGGCAGGCATCGGTGCCCTGGCTGAAAATGGAGGTGCCTCGCAGGTGGCGAGCGGCCTTGCGGCCGAGGGCGTCAACCAAGGCCAGGCGCACCTGTTCGTGGCCGAGGCCGAGGCGTTTCTCGCCGACCCTACACTGCAGGCCGAAGTATTTGGTGCCACATCGCTGGTGGTGGCCTGTGCCAGCGACCAGCAGATGCGTGAAGTGGCCGATCACCTCGAGGGCCAGCTCACTGCTACCCTGCAATTGGACGACGCCGACATCGACAGCGCCCGCGCCCTGCTGCCCACCCTGGAACGCAAGGCTGGGCGGATTCTGGTCAATGGCTGGCCGACCGGTGTAGAGGTGTGTGACGCCATGGTGCATGGTGGGCCATTCCCGGCCACGTCCGATGCCCGCAGTACGTCGGTGGGCACCGCGGCCATCCAGCGTTTCCTGCGACCGGTGTGCTACCAGGACTTTCCTGACGCGCTGTTGCCTGAGGCGTTGCAGCACACCAACCCGTTGCAACTGCGGCGCCTGCTCGACGGCAAGCGGGAAGGCTGAGTATGGAGCACACCCCCGCAAACGATATCGTGGTAGTGGGTGCCGGCATCATCGGTGTGGCCTGCGCCCTGCAGCTGGCACGCCAAGGCCGGCAGGTACTGCTGGTCGACCGCCAGCTCCCCGGCCAGGGGGCATCCTGGGGCAATGCGGGGCACCTGGCTACCGAGCAGGTGTTCCCCATCGCCGACCTGTCGATTCTCAAGCGCCTGCCGCGCATGCTGCTGGACCCGATGGGGCCACTGCGCCTGGACTGGAAGTACCTGCCCAAGGCGATGCCCTGGTTCACCCGCCTGCTGCTCAACCTGCGCCCGGCACCGTTCCAGCGCAGCGTCGCGGGTATTCGCGCGCTCAACGAAGCCAGCCTGGCGGCCTGGCAGCAGTTGCTGGGGTCGATCGGGCGCAGCGACCTGTTCCATCAGGATGGCTCGCTGCTGGTGTTCGAGCGGCCAGAATCCAGTGAGGCGCTGGCGGCGTTGCGCAACCGCATGCAGCAACAGGCCGTCCCGGTGGAGCTGTGGTCTGCGCGGCAGGTACAGGCCGCTGCGCCCCAGCTGAACCCAAGCCTGCTGGGCGGTTTGTTCTTCCCGTCCACTGGCCACTTCATCGACCCCTATCGGGTGCTGTGCGAGCTGTTCGAGGCGGCCCAGGCCGAGGGCGTACGCTTCATGCAGGCTCAGGTCGACGGTGGGCGGCTGCACAGCGCCGGGGTAACCCTTGCCAGCAACTGCGGTGCGCTGCATGCCCGCCAGGTGTTGCTGAGTTGTGGCGCGCATTCGGCGCACCTCACTGCTGCGCTCACGGGCAAGCAGGTGCCACTGGACACCGAACGGGGGTACCACCTGATGCTGCCGGCCGAACACCAACGCCTGCCGTTCGCCGTCACATCCCTTGAGCGCAAGTTCATCATGACGCCCATGACCGGGGGGTTACGCCTGGCCGGCACGGTCGAGTTCGCCGGCCTGCAAGCCCCCCCGAACATGCAGCGGGCGTGGCAACTGCACCGGTTGAGCAAAGGGTTGTTCAGGGAAGACTTGAGCACCGAGGGTGCGAGCACCTGGATGGGGATGCGCCCGTCGTTGCCAGACTCGTTGCCGGTGATCGACCGGGTGTGTGAAGGCCGGGTGCTGCTGGCTTTCGGGCATCAGCACCTGGGCTTGACCCAGGCGGCGGTCACAGCGCAATGGGTGGGTCGGCTGGCCGAGGCGCTTGGCGGCCCTGAAACCCGGGCATACCGCCTGGACCGCTTCTGATCACCCGATACCACTGCTGCTAAGGCGCTTCCGGGTAGCTGTACTCAAACACCCGCACCACTTCGGAAGCATGCCAGGACGCTGCTTCCATGCCATCGACCGGGCCCGAAAAGCGACCCAGTTTTTCGACGCACTCGAAAAACCCGGTACGGGGCAGCCGGCTGGCACCCTGGCTGATCACCAGCGAACTTCGCAGTGGCTGCTCGGCCCGGGCATCCAGCACGGCCAGGTACTCCAGCGCTGCGGTCAGTGTCTGCATGGCCGGGCTGGGCAATTGCAAGCGCTCGATAAGCGCACGGTAGGTCAGCAGGTGGCGTTGACGCCTGGCCAGATCTAGCTCGCCCAGCAGGTTATCCCAATGCTGGCGGCTGATCCTGACGTGGCTCATGACACCTCGCTCCAGCCAGCCACGCCCAGGTGCCACGCCAATGCGCGGCGGATGGCAGCATCAGGCTGGCGCTCGCCGGCTTCAATCATGGCCAGGTAAGCGGGGCTTACCCCTACGTTTCGGGCCAACTGTTCGGCAGCAATCCCTTTGGCTCTGCGGATATCCCCCACCTCACTGAAGGCGGGCGCGGGTGCAGGTGGCTGCTGCTCGCCGCTTTCGCCGCCTGTGACGGGGGGCGTTGCCGGGGCCTGCCCTACAGCCTTCAGCAACGCCTGATAGTGCTCCCACGGAACGACGGCGTACTCTGGCTGACCGTCCCGGCTGATGACCTGAATACCCATTACGAACCCCTCAAGAGGATTACCGCATGTAATCCGTTGGCATAACCCTTATGCCAATTATATGACCAAGTCCGCGATCTGTGCAGCCAGGCACCTTAGCGGCCAGGCTGAGGGGCTGATATCAGGACGCAAGACGCTCCAGGCGCAGGGCTTCGGGGGTAGCTGGCAACCGCTCCACCACGCGCAAACGCTCGGGGGCCTGGCTGTCACGCCACGCCTTGAACCGCGCCAGTTCATCGGCCACGGTCTTCATTACCCAGCCCAGCACCGCAATGTCATCCAGGAAGCCCACACCCAACAACCAATCGGGGATGGCGTCGATGGGGCTTACAAAATACAGCAGACCTGCCACGATCGTGACCAGCGCTTTGGGGCTTATGGCACGGTACTCGCCGCGCCACCATGCCAGGCACAGTGACTGCATCAGCTTCACGTCTTCACGCAACTTGCCCAGCCGCGGGCCTTTGCGAGCCACAGCAAACAGCAGTGCAGGCAACCGACCGCGGCTGAGCAGGCGCTCGGCCAGCGGCAGAAAGCGAGCGAAATTCCAGGGTGCATTCATGGAGCCTCCAGGACGGAAAAGGTTATCCACATTTATTGTGGATAACCTTGTGAACAGGGCGGTGTTTCTGACGTCAGGTGCCTATCAGGCAAGGGCCAAGGTCAGATCGGGCGTTTTTTACACAGCCGTTACAGTCTCGCACACGCGTACGGGCCAAACGGCTCAGGTTAGACGCTTCCTGCTTCTACACGCTGCATGTCCTCGGACACTATCAGCACTTGCCGGTTCGACCAAGCACTCTGCACAAACACGAACGCCCCGTCGGGACGGGGCGTTCAGGGTTGCAGCAACCGGCTTTTACTTGGCAGGTGCTTCAGCCGGGGCTTCGGCTGGGGCGTCTGCTTCAGGTTCGGCGCCTTGCAGCTGAGCCGGGTCCTTGATGGCGATCAGCTCAAGGTCGAACACCAATACCGAGTTTGCCGGGATCAGCGGGCTTGGGCTCTGTGCGCCGTAGGCCAGCTCAGCCGGGATGAACAGCTTGTACTTCTCGCCCACGTGCATCAGTTGCAGGCCTTCGACCCAACCTGGGATCACGCCGCTCACCGGCAGATCGATCGGGCTGCCGCGCTCGACCGAGCTGTCGAACACCTTGCCATCGATCAGCTTGCCTTCGTAGTGAACGGTCACCACATCGGTAGGCTTGGGCTGCGGGCCGTCGGCCTTCTTCACCACTTCATACTGCAGGCCCGACGCCGTGGTAACCACACCCGGCTTCTTGGCGTTTTCTTCCAGGAACTTCTTGCCGGCAGAGGCCGCTTCTTCGCTGGCCTTGGCCAGGCGTTCTTCGGCGCGTTTCTGCAGCGCGGTGAAAGCCTCTACCAGCTCTTCGTCCTTCAGGCGCTGCTCTTTCTTGCCAACGGCGTCTTCGATACCCAGCGCGACTGCTTTCGAATCAAGGTCATCCATGCCTTCCTGAGCCAGGCTCTTGCCCATGTTCAGGCCGATACCGTAGGAGGCTTTCTGCGCGGGGGTCTTCAGTTCGGGGCTGCTGGCCTGCTGGTCGCAACCAGCCAGTACCAGGCCTACCAGGGCAACCGCAGCCGCCAAACGATGCTGTTTCATGCTATTTCCTTGTTCATGCGCCATAAGGGCAATCAGGGTGTAGGCCGCGAGCTTAGCAGGCGGTCGTCACCAATGGCTACCGGCATAGGAGCGGGTTTCACGCAATAAGTTCAGCAGCCACCCTACCGCGTCGCACGTCATCAATTCGGTCGTCAATTTTGGCCATCAACCGGAAAGAGGCGCCTACAGGCTGGCCTTGCGGCTACAGACACTCAATGCTGGATCAGGTACAGCTTCATGGATAGGCGCGCTCCCGATACTGCGCGGCCACCTCACGCAACACGTCGCACACCCACTGCCCCGGCAGGCTCTGTGCCAGTGCAGCATTGCGGCAGATGCCCACCGAACCGCCAGGCTCGCGCACGCCCAGGTCGAGTTCGACCAGGTCGCCACGGCGCAGGTCCAGCAGCACAGCGTCGCGCGGGGCTACCCAAACCGCGTCGCTGCCCTGCACGTAACGCCGGCTCAGCACCAGCGACAAGGTTTCCAGGCGCTGTGCGGGCATCTGGATGCCGCCTTGCACGAACAGGCTGTCGGCATGCTGACGGATCGTTGTACCGGCCGGCGGCACTACCAGTGGGTACTGCCCTACACGCGCCCGTTCGAGCGGTGTAGCAGCCAGCAGCGGGTGACCGGCGCGCACCACCAGGGTCATGGACTCGCTGTACAGGTGCTCGAACGAAAGGCCCTGTATCTGCGGGCTGTCGGTCATCCGCCCCACCACCAGCTCCAGTTCACCCACGCGCAACTGGCCTAGCAATTGGGCACTCACGCCGGTCACCACGCTGATGACCAAGGCCTGGTGGCGCTGATGCAGGCGGCACAGCACCTCGGGCATCAACAGGCTTTCGACCGTGGACAACACACCGATGCGCACCTGGGACGGCACCTGCGCCTCGCCGCGCAGGCAGCTGACGCCATCGCGCAGGGCCTGCACACTGGGCCCTGCATAACGCATGAAGCGTGTACCAGCGGGGGTCAGCTCAACGCCCTGGCGGCCACGCACGAACAGCCTGGCCTGCAGTAGGTCTTCGAGTTCCCTGAGGGTCTTGGAGATCGCCGGCTGGCTGATGGCGAGCACGTCTGCCGCCCTGGCCAGGCTGCCCTGCCGGGCAATCTCCAGAAAGCACAGTAGGTGGCGGTACTTGATACGGGTGTCGAGGTTCATGGCGCCAGCTTACCGCATTGTCGGCAAGGCCGTGCCCACTGCGGCCCCGCCGCATTGGCAACCTGGGTACGGCAGGCGCTATGCTTGAGCAAATTTCCGCATGAGCAACTGCCCTCCCCCATGTCCAAGGTCATCATCAAGACCCCCGCCCAACTCGACCTGATGCGCCGCGCCGGCCAGCTTCTGGCGCAAGTGTTCGCCGATCTCGACAGCTTTATCCGCCCGGGTGTCACCACCCTGCAGATCAACGACCGGGCCGAGGCGTTCATCCTCGACACACTCAGGGCACGCCCCGCCAGCAAGGGCCAGTATGGCTTCCCCTATGCGCTCAACACCTCGGTGGATCACGTGGTGTGCCACGGTATGCCCAAGGCCGATGAGGTGCTTCAGGCGGGGTCCATCATCAATGTCGATATCACCCTGGAACAGGGTGGGTACATTGCGGACTCCTCGAAGATGTACAGCCTGGGGCCGGTAAGCGACGAGGCCCGCCATCTGGTAGCGACCACCTACGATGCGCTGTGGAAAGGCATTGCACAGGTCCGCCCGGGGGCCACGCTGGGTGATATCGGTCACGCTATCCAGGCTCACGCCGAGGGCGCAGGCTACAGTGTGGTTCGGGAGTACTGCGGCCATGGCATCGGCCAGCAGATGCACGAGGCGCCCGAAGTGCTGCACGTGGGCCAACGCGGCATGGGCATGAAGCTGAAACCTGGCATGGTGTTCACCATCGAACCGATGATCAACCAGGGTGGGCGCGGTACCCGTACGTTGAAAGATGGCTGGACGGTGATCACCCGTGACCACAGCCTCTCGGCCCAGTGGGAGCATACCGTGGCGGTAACAGAAGAGGGCTATGAAGTGCTGACCTTGCGCGATGAAGAGCGTGGCCGCCACTGAACGTGCGGCGAAAACGCCAAAACGAAAAAAGCGACCCTAAGGTCGCTTTTTTGATGCTTCAGGGTGTTCAGTGGGCCCTTGAAGCGGAATATGGCGCAGCGGACGGGACTCGAACCCGCGACCCCCGGCGTGACAGGCCGG
>NZ_JACVVF010000026.1:0-76882 GCF_016648095.1 Pseudomonas sp. S32 | reverse complement strand
TTGCCGGTGTTCGCGGCTGAAGCCGCTCCCACAGTGATTGCGCTAACTTGTAGATTGTTGTGGAAGACAGTTGCTCCTACAAGGATTGCGCCAACTTAGAGATTTTGTGGAAAACACAAGAAGCGATGTCCAGCGTGTCACCGCTTACATCGCGTGACGAAGCATCTCCACCACCTGCGCATGCAATGCCGGGTCGCCGCAAGCGACCACGCAGCCGCCCTGTTGCGCGCTGCTGCCATCCCAGGCGGTGATGACGCCGCCGGCACCTTCGATGATGGGCATCAGCGCCTGGACGTCGTAGGGCTGCAGGCTGGCTTCCACAATCACGTCGACGAACCCCGAAGCCAGCATGCAGTAAGCGTAGCAATCGCCGCCATAGCGCATCAGCCGCGCCTGCCCGGCGACGGATTCGAATGCAGCCTTGCGGGCGGCGCTATCAAACATGTCAGGGGTGGTGCACATCAGCGTGGCCTGGGCCAGGCTGTCGCAGGCGCGGGTGGCCAGGCGCTTGTCGCCGCTCCAGGCGCCGTCGGGCGTGCCGATGAAGCGTTCACCGGTGAACGGCTGGTTCATCACACCCACCACCGGGCGCTTGCCATCGTTCAGGGCGATCAGCGTGCCCCATAGCGGCAGGCCAGTGATGAAGGCACGGGTGCCATCGATGGGGTCGAGCACCCAGGTCAGCGGGCTGCTACCCACTGCTACACCCGCCTCTTCGCCCAGAATGCCGTGGGTGGGGTAGCGCTCCTGGATCAGTGCACGCATGGCGTCTTCAGCGGCCTTGTCGGCCACGGTCACCGGGTCGTACAGGCGCCCGCCCTTGTCCTCGACCGCCAGGCTTGCGCGGAAGTAAGGTTGAATCGCGTCAGCAGCGGCGTCGGCCAGCTGCTCGGCGAAAGCACGGAATTCGCCAATCTGTTCAGCACACAGGGACATGCAGGAGGGCCTCGTGACAGGTGGAAGGGCCGCATCATACCCCACCCGCCCTTCCTCGGCATGGGGCGCAACAGTGCCATCATTGTGGCATTATCGGGCTATATTTACCCTCAGGCGGTTCGTTGTACTAGGATACCTATCAAGCCCCGCCGCACGCCCAGGATTCGGGCAGGCACCCGCGCGGGGCAGGCTTGTTCCGGACTCATGGACGACACGATGAATACCCACTCGATCTACCCGCAAATCGGCAAAGTCATTGCCAGTACCGGCAGCCGCCATTTCCCCCGCCTGTTGCACGACCTTATCCAGGCCCACCTGTGCATCGATGCCACACAAATCCGCCAATTGCCGCTCACACCCTGTGAAGGCGCTGGCCTCAGCGAAACCGTGTACTCATCAGCCACCCAGCCCGAGGCCGGCTTCGACGACCCCTCACGCCTGCACCGGATCCGCGGCAGCGGGCCAGCCAGGCTGGAAATTCATGTACTGCGGGCAGGCTCCACCTATGGTTTCTCCGCATTCGAGCGCAGCCGCCTGGACGCTATCTCCCCGCTGTTGCTGCCCATGCTCGAAAAACACGTCCACGCCCTGCAGCCAGCGCCGGGCCGTTCCAGCCCCGAAAGCCTGGAGCAACGCTTCATCGACCGCCTGGCCCAGACCGGCCTGAAACTGTCTGAGCGCGAGCGCCAGGTGTGCCTCGGCCTGCTGGCCGGGCGCACCGCCCCCGAGCAGGCCGAGCAGTTGGGCCTGCGGGCCAACACCGTGGAGAGCTACCTGCGCAGGGCAGCCATCAAGCTGGGCATTGGCGGGCGGCACTCACTGATGCGCTGGATGTACGCCCAGCCTTGAGCCACCGGCGGCCCTCAGTCCCGCGCCAGGGCCTCGATCGGGTCCAGGCGCGCGGCATTGCGCGCCGGCACGAAGCCGAACACCACGCCGATCAACGTCGAGCAGGCGAAGGCCATGATGATCGAGCCGGGGGAGAACACCATTTCCCACTGTTTGACGAACAGCTCGAACAGGTACCCCACGGCATACGACAACCCGACCCCTATCACGCCACCCAGCAGGCACACCATCACGGCCTCCACCAGAAACTGCTGGCGAATGTCCACCTGACGCGCCCCCACAGCCATGCGAATACCGATCTCACGGGTGCGTTCAGTGACTGAAACCAGCATGATGTTCATCACCCCGATACCGCCCACCACCAGCGAGATCACGGCAATCAGCGACAACAGCAGGGTGAGCGAGCGGCTGGTCTTCTGCACCGTCTGCATGATGCTGTCCAGGTTGTTGGTGAAGAAATCCTTGGTGCCATGGCGCTGCAACAACACCCGGCTCACTTCCTCTTCCACCCGCTTGCTGGGTACCCCTTCACGCACACGCACGCTGATGCTGTCCAGGTGCCGCTGCCCCAGCACCCGGCCGGCGGCGGTTTCATAGGGCACCCAGATGTTCAGCTGGTTGCTGGCCACGAACAGGTTCTTGTTGCGCGCCGTTACGCCAATTACCGTGCACGGCAGGTTACCCACCAGAATCACCTGCCCCAGTGGGTCGACGTTGGGGCCGAACAGCCGCTCGCGGGTGTTGTGGTCGATGACCACTACCTGGGCCTGACGCCGCGCGTCATCGGCGCTGAACACGATGCCAGCCGCCAGCGGGATATTGCGTACCTGGAAGTAGTGCTCGCTGACCCCGTTCAGTTGCACGTCCACGTCTAGGTTGCGGTAGCGCACCAACGTGCCCTGGCCAATCACCGGTGTGGCGCTGTCGACGTAGTACAGCGCGTTCAGCGCCGCGACGTCGGCCGGTACCAGGGTTTCAATGTTGCGCGCGCGGCTGTCGCCAAAGTTGCTGCCTGAATAGACATCGATGGTATTGCTGCCAATGGCCTGGATGTCCTTGAGCACATAGCCCTTGGCCCCCTCGCCGATGGCCGAAATGGACACCACCGAGGTAATGCCGATGATGATGCCAAGCATGGTCAGCAGCGTGCGCATGCGGTGGGAAACCAACGCCAGCCAGGCCATCTTGAACGCTTCGCGGAACATGCCCAGGCTGGCCAACAGCCGCCGCGCGCCTTGCCCGCCAGGGTGCGCCGTACCTGGCGCTGCCAGCGCAGGCGGCGCGGCGTGTTTGTACCGGTCACTGACAATCTGCCCGTCGCTGACCTCGATGATGCGCTGGGCATGGGCAGCCACCTGCGGGTCGTGGGTCACCAGGATCACCGTATGGCCTGCGCCATGCAGCTCCAGCAGGATGTTCATCACCTCTTTGCCACTGGCAGTGTCCAACGCACCGGTAGGCTCGTCGGCCAGAATCACCTGCCCGCCGTTCATCAGTGCCCTGCAGATGCTCACCCGCTGCTGCTGGCCCCCCGACAATTGGCTGGGGCGATGGCGCAGGTGTTCGCCCAGGCCCAGGCGCGCCAGCAGGTCACGCGCCCGGGCATGGCGTTGGTCCAGGGGCAGGCCGGCGTATACGGCTGGGATTTCGACGTTGTGCAGGGCATCCAGGTGTGGCAACAGGTGATAGCGCTGGAAGATGAACCCGAAGTGGTCGCGGCGCAGTGCCGCCAGGGCATCGGCGCCCAGCGCACGGGTTTCCTGGCCACCTACCCGGTAACTGCCGGTGGTGGCGTTGTCCAGGCAGCCGAGAATATTCATCAGCGTCGACTTGCCGGAGCCCGAGGCGCCGATGATCGCCACCAGCTCGCCCCGCTGAATCTGCAAATCGATGCCCTTGAGCGCGAGAAACGCGCGGTCGCCTGCCTGAAAGCTGCGCGTCACCCCCTGTAGATGCAGCAGCGGTTCATCGCACGCGTGGGTAGCGGCCAGGTGCGGGCTGGGGTGCACGTTCATGTTCATGCTCAAGCCCCCGCGTCGCCGGTGACAGGTTCGCCGATCACTACCCGGTCACCCTCCTCCAGCCCTTGGCTGATCTGCACCCGCACGTTGTTGTTGATGCCGGCCTGCACCACGCGCTGTTGCGCAAAGCCCTTGCCATCGAGCACCCGCACCGGGTAGCTGCCATCGGCGTTGCGCACCCCCAGCGCCGCCACTGGCACGGTCAGTACCTGCTCGGCGGTGTCGAGCACGATGTGCACCTGGGCGGTCATGGCGATGCGCAGCCGGTGGTCGGGGTTGGGCACTTCGAACAGCGCGTTGTAGAACACCGCACCGCTGGGCTTGCCGCCGGCGGCGTCGGCCTTGTCGGTGCTCTGGGCGTAATGCTGCGGTGCCGGCTCGGTGCCACGCAGCTTGGCGTGGTAGCGTTTGTCTTCGCCCAAAATGGTGAAGTACACCGCCTGCCCCGGGCTGATATGGATCACGTCTGCCTCCGACACCTGCGCCTTGACGGTCATGGTGTCGAGGTTGGCCAGCTTGAGCAGCACCGGTGCCAGCTGGTTGGCGATCACCGTTTGCCCTTGCTGGGTGACGATGGCCACCACATGGCCGGTGATGGGCGCGTTGATACGCGTGTAGCCAAGGTTGACCCGTGCGGTGTCGATTTCCACCCGGGCGCTCTGGATCTGTGCGTCGAGCGAGCGCACGGCCGCCTGCTGCACTTCGTACTCCGCTTCGGCGTTGTCGAAATCCTGGCGGGAGATCGACTGGTCCGCCTGCAGCTCCCGGTAGCGCTCGTACACCCGCCGCGCCTGCTTCAGCTGGGCCAGCGCCGAGCGCCGTTGCGCCTGCAGTTTGTCCTCGTCCACCTCGGCCTGGCGCAGGGTATTGCGCAGTACCAGCGGGTCGATTTCGGCCAACCACTGCCCGGCACTGACCTTGTCGCCCAGCTTTACCTTCAGCGACTTCAACTGCCCCGACACCTGCGCCCCCACGTCCACCTGCTCGATCCCCTCCAGCACCCCGGTCGCCAGCACAGCGTTTTCAATGTCGCCGCGCTCCACCTGGGCGGTGATGTACTGCGGTGGCTTGGCCGGGGCCTGCACGGCATACAGGCCCAGCCCTGCCGCCAGGGCAACGGCCACGCCGATGCCCCACTTGCGCACTGTCTTCTTTTCCATGAACACGCGTTTTCCTCTGTCTCGGGCTATTGGGCCAACCGGGCCGGTTGGCGGGCCTGGCCGTCGTGCCACCAGGCTGCCAGGCTGAATACATCCGGCACTTTCAAAATGCTGAAGTGGTCCCCTGGCGCCTTCCAGGCGGCCAGTTGTGGCATCAACGCCAGCCACTGGGCCTGCATCGCCCCGTGCTCACGGGCATTGCCGGCGGCATCCAGGCCAGGGTCGTCCACCAGCACCAGGCGCGCCGGGCCGGTGTAGCCAAGCCCTGGCCTATAGACCGTGCGCAGCGCGGTAGCGAAGGTGCGCACCGTGCCCTGCAGCACCTGCGCCGTTGTGCGTGGCGGCAGTAGCCCGCACTGCACCATGGCCCCGTGCAGCAGTTGCAGTTGCTGGCTGTCACTGGCCTGGGCAAACGTGTTCGCGTCGATGGCCAGCGCTTTGCCGGTGGACAGCTGCAAGGCCTCGATCAACCGCTCCAGCGCCTGGGTGAAGGTGTAGGGCTGGCCACAGGTACCCCCGCCACCCGGCCCCTCGCTGTCGATCAGGGTCAGTGATTGCACCGCGCGGCCCTTGGCTTCGAAGCGGGCAGCCATGGCGTGTGCCACCCAGCCACCAAACGAGTGCCCCACCAGGTTCAGTGGCCCCCGGGGGTACACGGCGTCGATAGCCTGCACATGCCAGTCAGCGGCAGCCTCTACCGTGCTGTGCGGTACTGCTGCGCCATCCAGCCCCCGTGCCTGCAAGCCGTGCAGCGGCCACTGCGGCCCCAGCGCCTCGGCAAGGCCGATGAAGCTGGTAACGCTGTCACCCGCCCCAGGCACGCAGAACAACGGTGCATGCCCTGGCTCGCCGGCCTGGATGGCAACCGGTGCTGCCGGGCCAGGTGCAGGTATTGGCAGGCAACCGGATAGCGCCTCACTCAACGCCTGCCCTACCTTCGCTACATGGGGGGCCTGCATCAGCGTCCGGTGGTCACCCGGTACGTCCACAACCGCCAGTTGCTGGCCTGGCAACGTTTCACGCCACCCCAGGGACGGGTGTTCCTCCCCGCCCTCCCTGGCACGCAGCAGATGCACCGGAACATCGACAGGCGCAGGGCGGTAGTGGGCCAGCGCGCGGCCGTGGGCGAGTTCGCGGCTGAAGTAGTGGCGCAGCTGCCCGTCGCTCATGCTCGCCCACAGGCCATACAGCAACCCGTGCTCGCGGCAGTGGGCCAGCAGTGTGGCGAAATCAGCCTGCTCATGGTCCAGGCGCTGCAACAACGCCCGTTTGCCGACCCCGGCCTGGCCTTGGGTTTCCCAATAGGCCGTGCAGTTGAGCAACAGCTGCCGCTCCAGCGCACGGGGCCCCTCCCAACGCGCTTTGCCCTGGTCGGCCAGGCGCGGCACATAGGTGTCGATCAACCCCACAAACGCCACCGCCTCATCGGCGCCCCGCAACTGGTTGGCCATCTCGAACGCCAGCACACCCCCGAACGACCACCCTGCCAGCCGATACGGGCCATGGGGCTGCACCGTACGCAGTTGCTGGATGTGGTAACGCGCCAGGCACTCCAGCGTGCTCGGTTGCGGCTGGTCGGCGGGGACGCCAGGCAAGCCGTAGATGGCAAACTCACCTGCCAGGTGCTGGCCCAGCACCGGGAAGTAGAAGTCCAGCCCGGAGAATTCGTGCACCAGGAACAGTGGCGCCTCGGCGCTGCCTGGGCGCACGGTAATGACGGCCGGCGCACGCGCTGGCGGCTCGCCGGCGTGCGCGGCGAGCAAGGCCACGCTCGGCCGCTGGAACACGTCGTTCAGGGTCACCGGCATACCCGCCTTGCCCATGCGGTCCACCAGGCGGATAGCCGCCAGGGAATGCCCGCCCAGCTCGAAGAAATCATCATGCCGCCCTACCTGCGCTACCCCCAGCAATTCCCCCCAAGTGGCAGCCAGCAGGCGTTCGGCGTCCCCCTCTGGCGCTACATAAGAACGGTGCGCCTGTGTCTGTGGCACGGGCAGCGCCTTGCGGTCGAGCTTGCCATTGGGGCTCAGTGGCAGCGCGGGCAGGTGAACGAACTGCGCAGGCAGCATGAAGGCAGGCAGCTGGCTGCCCAGGGCGCCGCGCATATCCTCGGATGTGTAGGCGTCCCCGGTGAAGTACGCCAGCAGTTGCCCTTCCCGTGCTACCACCACCGCTTCGTTGACACCGTCAAGCGCGGTCATGCAGGCCTGGATTTCACCCAGCTCGATGCGCAACCCATGGATTTTCACCTGGTCGTCGTTGCGGCCGAGGTACTCCAGGTTGCCGTCCGGCAGGTGCCTGGCGAGGTCGCCGGTGCGGTACAGGCGTGCATCCGGTGCTGTGCTGAAAGGGTCTTCAACAAAGCGCTCGGCAGTGAGCGCTGCACGGTTCAGGTAGCCACGGGCCACCTGCACGCCGCCAATGTACAGTTCCCCGGCAACGCCCTGGGGTACTGGCTGACGCTGTTCGTCCAGCACATACAGCGCGGTGTTGGCGATGGGTTTGCCGATGGGCGTGTTGTCCGGTGTGGTCGTGCAGTGCCAGGCACTGACGTCAACCGCCGCTTCAGTGGGGCCATAGAGGTTGTGCAGCGCCACCCCAGGCAGTTGCGCCTTGAAGCGCCGCACCAGGCTGCCCGGCAGTGCCTCGCCGCTGCAGATCACCCGTTTCAATCCTTCCGGCGCCCATTGCCCGCCGGTGGCAGACAGGAACACGTCCAGCATCGAAGGCACGAAGTGCAAGGTGCTGACACCCTGCGCCTGAATGACCTGCCGCAGGTACTGAGGGTCGCGATGGCCACCGGGCTTAGCCATCAGCAGCCGTGCACCCGCCTGCAGCGGCCACAGCAGCTCCCATACCGAAACATCGAAGCTGAACGGGGTCTTTTGCAGGACGACGTCATCGCGCCCTAAACCGTAGGCGTCCTGCATCCACAGCAGGCGGTTGACCACGCCGGCATGCTCGTTCATCACCCCCTTGGGCAGGCCGGTGGAGCCTGAGGTGTAGATTACATAGGCCAGGTGCCGGGGCGTGAGGGCTGCCACGTGCGGGTTGGTGTCTGGCAGCGCAGCCCAGCAAGGGGCGTCGAGGTCCAGGCGTTGCGTGTGCTGCAACACGTGCCGGGTGGCGGCATGCACCAACACGGCCGCAGGCGCGCTGTCGGTCAGCATATGGGCAATGCGCTCAGCCGGGTAATCGGGGTCTACGGGTACATAGGCGCAACCAGCCTTCAGAATGCCCAGCACCCCCACCACCATCGCCAGGCTGCGTTCCACACAAATGGCAACCCGGTCATCCGGCTTCACCCCCAGGCCGATCAGATGGTGGGCCAGGCGGTTGGCCTGCTGGTTGAGCTGCGCGTAGGTCAGTTCGCCGTCCTGCGCGCTTACGGCTACCGCATCTGCCGTACGCTGTACCTGCGCCTCGATCAGCCCGTGCAGGGTTTGCGCCAGGTCGTAGGCCACCGCCGTGTCGTTGAAGGTGTGCAGCAGGCACTCGCGCTCGGCTGCGCCAGGCAGCGCTACATGCCCCGGGACCACAGCGTCGCCAGCAGCGAAGCTGCGAAGTATCTGCTCGAAATACCCGGCGAAGCGCTCGATGGTCGCCCGGTCAAACAAGGCTGTGGCATAGACGATGCCGCCGGCAAACCCCTCAGCGCGCTCGCCCAGGCTAAGGCTCAGGTCGAACTTGGCCACCTGGGCCTGGCCACCCAGGGCGCAGACCTTCAGATCGCCCATGCGCAGGGCCTGGTGGCCGGCGCTGGCATCCCAGTCCAGCGACACCTGGTACACGGGGGTATAGGCCAGGCTGCGGGCTGGGCGCAGCACTTCCACCACCTGCTCGAACGGCAGGTCCTGGTGGGCCTGGGCCTGCAGCAGCGTAGCCTTGGCCCGGGCCAGCAGCGTTGCCACATCGGGCTGGCCGGACAGGTCCAGGCGCAGTGCCAGGGAATTCACGAACATGCCCACCAGCCCCTGGACCTGCGGGTGTTGCCGATTGGCCACGGGCGAGCCAATGACCACTTCCTGCTGCCCTGCCAGCCGCCCGAGCAGCAGCCCCCAGGCCGCGGTGAACAACATGTACGGGGTCAGGCCAAGGCGCCTGCACACGGCTTTCAGCGCCTCGCTCAGGTCTGCAGCGATGTGGATTTCATGGCTATCGCCTGCAGCGTGCTGGCGTTCTGGCCGTGGCCGGTCATAAGGCAGGCTGATGAGTGCGGGCGCGTCTGCCAGTTGGCTACGCCAGTAGTCTGCCTGGCGCTGCAGCAAGGGCCCGCTTGCCCATTGGCGCTGCCACAAGGCGTAGTCGAGGTACTGCACGGGCAGTGCGGGCAGCGGGTCGTCACAGTCATTTGCAAACGCCTGATACAGGTCCCCCAGCTCCCCCAGCATCACCCCTAGCGACCAACCATCGGCAACCAGGTGATGCACCACCAACAGCAGCACATGGCAGTCAGCCCCGCGGCGTACCACGGCGGCGCGGATGGGCAATTCACGGTCCAGGGCGAAGGGTTTTACCGCCTCTTCACGCAGCCAGGCTTCGAATGCGCTTTCATCTTGCTGCGTGAGGTCATGCCAGCTCGGGACCAGCGGATCGTGGGAAATTTTAACGTACGGTTCACCGTCAGGCGCCATGAACTGGCTGCGCAGGCTCTCGTGACGCTCCACCAAACGCGCCAGGCTGCGTGCGAGCGCCTGTTTGTTCAGGTGCCCGTTGAGCTGCAGCGCGACGGGGATGTGGTAAGCCGCGCTGTCGGCGTCCATGCGTGCCAGGAACCACAGGCGCTGTTGGGCTAGCGACAGCGGCAGCTGGCCTTCTCTGGGCAACGGTTCGATGGCCGGCAGGGCATCACGCTCAGGGTGCAGGCAAGCCGCAACAGCCATGAGCCGATCATCCGCGAACAGGTCCGCCAGTTGCAGTTCGCAGCCAAGGGTCTGACGCACCTGCGCCAGCATGCGCATGGCCAGCAAGGAGTGGCCGCCCAGCTCGAAGAAGCGGTCCTGACGGCCTACAGTCGCCACCCCCAGCAGCTGTGCCCACAGCAGTGCCAAGGCATGCTCCTGCTCACCCTCAGGCGCCTCGAACGCTGCCATGGCGATGTCCTGTGCAGTGGGGGCTGGCAGCCTGGCGCGGTCGACCTTGCCATTATTGGTCAGCGGCATGCGCTCCAGGGCCACGAACGCCGAGGGCACCATGTAGTCAGGCAAGTGGTTGCGCAGGTATTCCCGCAGCGCTGCTGCATCCACCTCGGCGGCCCTGCGGGTGTACCACGCCACCAGCTGCTGTGGCCCCTGCCCCTGGGTGACGGCCATGACCAGCACCTCGCCAACACCTGGCGCCTGGGCCAGTTGCTGCTGGACCTCGCCGGGCTCGATACGGAAACCACGAATCTTCACCTGGTCGTCGGTGCGGCCCAGGCATTCCAGTTCACCGTCGGCGCGCCAGCGCACCAGGTCACCGGTACGGTACAGCCGGGCGTCAGGTTGCTGGTTGAAAGGGTCGTCGATGAATCGTTCGGCCGTGAGCGCTGCGCTGTTCAGGTAACCCAGTGCCACGCCATCACCGCCGATGTACAGCTCACCCACGACACCCTGCGGCACCAGCTGCTGCCGGGCATCCAGTACATACACCTGGGTATTGCCGATTGGCCGGCCAATGGGCACTTGGGAAGCATGCGCCGGTACCTTGCGCACCTCGCAGGTGCTGGCGAAGGTGGTGGTTTCGGTAGGGCCATAGCCGTTGAACAGGCGCAGCCCAGGGGCCCTGGCCAGCAGGGCGCGGAACGCTGCAGGCTCGGCCCGCTCGCCACCGGTAAGCAGGGCTCGCAGGCCTGATAGCGCGTCTGGTATCTGCTGTACGTACTGGTTGAACAGCGCCGTGGTCAGGAACAGTACGCTGACGCCCTGCTGCGCGAGGGCCGCGGCGAAGCGATCAGGGTCGAGCAGTGTGGTGTGCTCGATAACGCGCAGCTGCGCACCATTGAGCAGCGCCCCCCAGGTTTCCAGGGTACTGGCATCGAACGCAGGGTTGGAGGCAAATGCAATATGGTCACTGCCCAGCAATTCTAGGTAACCGTTGTTCAATACCAGCCGTGCGATGCCGCGGTGCGGCACGCATACACCCTTGGGTTTGCCTGTGGTGCCGGAGGTATACATCACGTAGGCGGCACTGCCGGCATCCTGCGCCAGGTCGGGGTTATGCGAGGGCTGGTCATCGAGCCTGAGGGCGTCCAGCGCCAGGCGTGCCACCCGGTGCTCGCCCCCAATGCCGGCCAAGGTCAACAGGGCGACTGCCTGGCAGTCATCTAGCATGAATGCCTGACGATCTGCGGGCGCATGCAGGTCCAGCGGCACGTAGCAGGCCGCGCACTTGAGTACCGCCAGCTGCGCCACCAGCAAGTCCAGCGAGCGTGGCAGCAGCATGGCCACCCGAGCCTGGGGGTTCACCCCGCTGGCCAGCAGGTGATGGGCCAGGCGGTTGGCACGGGCATTCAATTCGCCGTAGGTCAGGGCCTGGGCCCCCTCCACCGCAGCCAATGCCTGCGGGTGCAGCGCTGCACGCTGCTCGAACAGCCGGTGCACAGGCGTATCTCGGGGGTAGGCATACGCGGTCTGGTTGCAGGTGTGCAGCAAGGCATGGCGTTCGGCATCGTCCAGCAGGTCTACCTGGTCGAGGGGCTGCTGGCCGTCGTCAGCCATGGCCCACAGCAACCGCTCGAAGTAGCCGAGGTAGCGCTGCACGGTGGCCTCGTCAAACAGTGCCGTGGCGTAGTCAAGGCTGCCGGCCAGGTGCTGCCCTTGCTCGCCGAGGTTAAGCGTGAGGTCGAACTTGGCCACGGCGGCGGCCTGGCTCACTGCCTGCAGCTGTACACCTTGCAGGTTCAGCACCACTGCTTCGGTGGCCTGCCAGTTCAGGGTGGTCTGGAACAGCGGTGTATGCGCCAGGCTGCGCACCGGCCGCACGGCTTCTACCACCTGCTCGAACGGCAGGTCCTGGTGAGCCTGGGCCTGAAGCACCCTGCCCCGCACCTGTTGCAGCAAGCCTTGAGTGGTGGACGCGATGCCAGGCTCGATGCGCAAGGCCAAGGTATTGACGAACAGACCCATCAGCGGCTCGAGTTCGGCACGGCCGCGCCCTGCCACCGGGCAGCCGACCACCACCTCGGCCTGGCCAGCCAGGCGTGCAAGCAACGCCGCCCAGGCCCCCAGTACGGTCATGTACAGGGTTACACCGTGGCGGTTGGCCAGGGTGCGCAGTGCAGCGGTCAGCCGGGGTGACAGCAACACCGGCAGGCTGGCCCCGGTATAGTCCTGGTGCTCCGGGCGGGGCCGGTCGCTGGGCAGGCTGAGCAGCGCCGGGGCACCCTCCAGCGCCTGCCGCCAGTAGTCGGCCTGGCGCTGCAAGCGCTCACCCGCCAGCCAGCGGCGTTGCCACAGCGCGTAGTCGGTGTACTGGATGGGCAGTGCGGGCAGTGCCCCGCTCGCCCCCTTGCAAAACTGCCCATAGAGCACGCTCAGCTCCTGCGTCAACACACCCAGCGACCAACCGTCTGCAACGATGTGGTGGACCGTGAGTGCCAGCACCTGGTGCTCGCTGCCCAGGCGCAGCAGGTGAGCGCGCATCAGTGGCCCGCTGGCCAGGTCGAATGGCGCAGCGGCCAAGGCCTGCAGACGCTCGGCCAGCGCTTCGGCAGGGAGGTCTTCACACTGCAGCCAGCCGTGCGTGGGGGTGGCGGCGATCAGTACTTCGGCGGTGTCTTCGGTCGCCACGAACTGGCTGCGCAGTACCTGATGACGCTCAAGGATTGCCAGCAACGCGCCTTCCAGTGCATCGACATTCAGTGCACCACACAGCCCGAGTGCCAGTGGCACGTTGTAGGCCTGGCTGCCGCCTTCCATCTGCGCCAGGAACCACATGCGTTGCTGGGCGAACGACATGGGCAACGGCTGTGCGCCAGTCACGGGCAGAATCGCCGGCAGGTCACTGGCTGCGGCATCTTCCAGCAACCTGGCGACTGCCGCCAGTTGTGGGTTGGCGAACAGCCCTGCCAGGGTCAGCTCCACACCCAGGCGCACGCGCACTTGCGAAACCATGCGCATGGCCAGCAGGGAATGCCCGCCCAGGCGGAAGAAGTCGTCCTGGCGGCCAACCTGGTCCACTTGCAGCAGTTGCTGCCAGATCTGCGCCAGGGCCTGCTCCAGCTCACCCACCGGCGCCTGATGGCACCCCTGCAGCAGTGCCGCCCGGTCAGGCGCCGGCAGCGCCCGGCGGTCCAGCTTGCCGTTAGCGGTCAGCGGCAGCGCCGCCAGCTCGACGAAGGCCACCGGGATCATGTATTCGGGTAAGTGGGCCTGCAACTGCGCGCGCAGGCCTTCACCTGCCAGCGGTTGCACATCTGCCGTGGCGGTGTAGTACGCCACCAGCTGCGGGTGCCCAGGCTGGTCTTCGCGGGCCACCACCACCGCTTCGGCAATGCCAGCCAATGCGGCCAGGCGGCTCTCGATCTCGCCGGGCTCGATGCGTAGGCCGCGCAGTTTGATCTGGTCGTCATTGCGCCCCAGGTAGTCCAGGGTGCCGTCGGTGTTCCAGCGCACCAGGTCGCCGGTGCGGTACATGCGCCCGCCACCCGGTGCCACGAACGGGTCTTCGAGAAAACGCTCAGCCGTGAGCGCCGGCCTGTGCAGGTAACCACGCGCCACACCGGCCCCGCCGATGAACAGTTCGCCAGGCACCCCCAGGGGCACCGGCTGCAAGCGGCTGTCGAGCACGTACAGCCGGGCATTGTCCACTGGCTTGCCAATGTGCAGGTGGCCACCGGCCTGCACTGCGCCGGAGCTGGCCACCACCGTGGTCTCAGTGGGGCCGTAGTTGTTCACCACGGTAAAACGCTGGGTGCGGTTGAACTGGCGCAGCCGGTCACCCCCAATCAGCAGCGTGCGCAGGGTCGGGTGCTCCAGCTGGTGGCTGAAGGCGTATTCCGCTACCGGCGTGGGCAAGAAGCTCACATCCAGCGGCTGCGCCTGCCACCAGGCGAGCACGGCGTCGAGGTCATCGTTGCCTTCGGAGGTGGGTGCCAGGTGCAGCGTGGCCCCGGCGCACAGGGCCGGCCACACTTCCCAGGCCATGGCATCGAAGCCAAAGCCGGCCAGGCTCGAGGTGTGCCGCCCCTGGCACAGGTCGAAGGCGCGGCAATGCCAGTCCACCAGGTTGTTCAGCGCCTGGTGCTCTACCATCACCCCTTTCGGTTGGCCGGTAGAGCCAGAGGTGTAGATCACATAGGCCAGGTGCCCCGGGCCAAGGCCCGGGACACGGGGGTTGTCTTGCCGCACTGGCCAGCCCGGCTGGTCCAGCACCAGCACCGGCAGTTCTGCAAGCCCGACCCTGGGCAGCAGCACCTGCTGGGTCAGCACCGCCACCGGTGCGCAGTCCTCCAGCAGGTAGTGCACGCGCTCGTCAGGGTGGGTAGGGTCGATGGGCACATACCCTGCCCCCGCCTTGAGCACCGCCAGCAGGCCCACCAAGGTATCCAGCCCGCGGCGTGCCAGCACCGCGACGCGGTCATCGGGCTGCACACCCAACGCCAGTAGATGGTGCGCCAAGGCGTTGGCCTGTTGGTTCAGCACGGCATACGAGAGTTGTTGCTGACCGCTGACGGCGGCCACTGCGTGCGGAAAACGCTCGGCCTGCTGTTCGATGCGCTGATGCAAGGTGAAGGGCTGCGGGTAACCGGTGCTGCACGCGTTGAACCCGTCCAGCAGCAGTTCACGCTCGTCAGCTGGCAGCATCGGCAGGCTGTGGGCCGCCACTTCTGGCCCGTTCAACAGGCTTTCCAGGGTGTGCTGCAGGTAGGCGCACACCCGTTCCCCTGGGATTTGCGCCGCCGCCAACAGGGTCAGGCGAAAGCCCGCCCCCAGGTCATCGATGCTCAGGGTCAAGGGGTAGTTGGTGGCCTCGACCGACTCCACCACATCGATGCCAGCGAGTGCTGCACGCCGGGGCTGGGCGGCGTCGACGGCGCTGTGCCGGTAGTTGAGCAGGGCGTTGAACAGCGGCGCGGGCGCAGCCACCTGGCTGCAGCGCTGTGCCAGCGCCAGCGGCGCATGCTCATGGCACATCAGTGCTGTCAGGCGCTTGTGGGTAGCGTGGACGGCGCTTTGCGCGCTGCCTGCACCCAGGTCGACGCGCAGCGGCAAGGTGTTGATGAAGATGCCCAATGCTCTGTCGGTGGCCTCCGCCCCCAGCAGGCGGCCCATCATCACCGTGCCGAACACCACCTGGTCGCGGCCTGTAAGCCCACCCAGCACCCGGCCCCAGGCCAGGTGGAACAGGCTGGCCACACTCACCCCCATGGCCCGCGCCTGGTTGCGCAGGCCCAGGCAGAGCGGCGGCGGCAGGTCAAGCTGATGCTCGACGTGCGGCGGGCCTTCACCTTGCAGTTCCAGCAGGCCGTACGCCAAGGTGGGCTGGTCGATATCGCCCAGCATGTCGCGGAAGAATGCCTCGTGCTGGGCCTCGGTCACCCCCAGCACCGCCTGGGCCACGTAGTTGCGGAACGGAACCGGCGTGCCAAGGTGCGCCTGCTCGCCGGTGAGAAAGGCGATCAGTTCCTGGCGCACCACATCCAGGGCGCTGTGATCCAGCGCAATGTGGTGGAACTGCAACGTGGCAGTCAGGCTGCCATCTGCCTGCGGGGCCTCGCGCAACAGGCGGATCAACGGCGCCTGGGTCAGGTCGAAGCTATCGTGTTCGGGGTCATTGCCCGCCCGCGTCAACACGGCGAGCTCGGCATGCCGCCACACCACCTGCAGCGGCGCTGCCAGCCCTTGCCAGTGCACCGAGGTGCGCAGGATGTCGTGCCGGGCGATCACCCCCTGCAACGCCTGGGCGAACGCCTGCAGGCGGGCCTCGCTGGCGAACACGAAGCGCGCCTGCATCACGTAGGGGTCGTGCCCGGTAGCACTGGCGTGATGGAACAGCATGCCTTGCTGCAACGGCGCCAGTGGGTAGATATCCTGAACGTTCGCCGCACCGCCGGGGATCTGGGCGACCAGCTCATCGAGGGCCTGCTGGTCGAGCGTCACCAGGTTGAGCATGGCCGGGGTGATGTGCGTGCAGCCTGCCGGGATCAGGTTGGCCGGCGCCTCGACCGGCCCCTGCTTGCTGGCCACGTACTCGCCACGCTCGATCATGCCCAGCAGTGCTGGCTTGTGTGCCCGCAACTGGGCCACCAACGCCGTATCGGTCAATGCCTGACGGTTGCCCTGCACGGCCAGTTGGCCATCCTTGAGTGCCAGTTGAACGTTAAGGTCGGCCAGGGTGGCCAGTAATTGATTGATGCTCACAGGACGATCTCCATTCTGTCTGTGATGGCCGCATAGCCTGCCAGTGTTGGGTGGTCGAACAGGGCGCGTACATCGGCCTCCAGGCCGTGTTCACGCAGGCGGGACGTGAGGGTCACGGCCAGCAGCGAGTGGCCGCCCAGTTCGAAGAAGTTGTCGTGGCGCCCTACCCGTTCCACGTCCAGCAACTCGCACCAGAGTGCCGCCAGCAGGGTTTCGGTGTCGCCCTCGGGCGCTTCATAGGGGCGATCAGCCACGGCGCCGGGCTCTGGCAGGGCCTTGCGGTCCAGCTTGCCATTGGGGCTCAGCGGCAATGCCGGCAGGTGCATGAACTGCGCCGGCACCATGAATTCCGGCAGGTGCAGCAGCAAGGCACTACGCAGGTCATCGACCGCTTGCGGCTCGCCCGTGTAGTAGGCCACCAGACGCTGATCGCGGGCGATGACCACCGCTTCATTGACGCCCTCGATGCGGGTCAGCCCCGCCTGGATCTCACCCAGTTCGATACGCAGGCCGCGCAGCTTCACCTGGTCGTCGTTGCGGCCCAGGTACTCCAGGTTGCCATCCGGCAAGTGCCGTGCAAGGTCCCCGGTGCGGTACAGGCGTGAACCGGGTTGCGTACTGAACGGGTCATCGATGAAGCGCTCAGCGGTGAGCTCTGGGCGGTTCAGGTAGCCCCGGGCCACCTGGACACCGCCGATGTAAAGCTCCCCGGCGACGCCGTGTGGTACTGGTTGCCGTTGTTCGTCCAATACGTACAGCGTGGTGTTGGCGATGGGTTGGCCGATTGGAGTGTTATCCGGGGCCGTCAAACAGTGCCAGGCGCTGACGTCTACCGCTGCTTCGGTCGGGCCGTACAGGTTGTGCAGCTCCACCTGCGGCAGTTGCGCGTGGAACCGCCGTACCAGGCTGCCCGCCAGCGCTTCACCGCTGCACACCACGCGTTTCAACCCAGGGGCCTGCCAGCCTGCGGCAAGCGCAGACAGGAACACTTCCAGCATCGACGGCACGAAGTGCAGCGTGCTGACGCGCTCCTGTTCGAGAGTGTGTTGCAGGTACTGCGGATCACGATGCCCGCCCGGACGCGCCATCACCAGCTTGGCACCCGTTTGCAGTGGCCACAGCAATTCCCACACGGACACATCGAAGCTGAACGGCGTTTTTTGCAGGACGACGTCCTCGGCACCCAGGCCGTACGCATCCTGCATCCACAGCAGGCGGTTGACCACGGCGCGGTGCTCGTTCATCACGCCTTTGGGCAAGCCGGTCGAGCCTGAGGTGTAGATCACATAGGCAAGGTGCCGTGGCGTGAGCGCCGGCACGGCGGGGTTGCTGTCGGGCAGCTCGCTGGGCAATGGCTCGTCCAGGTCGATGAGCTGTTCGTGCTGAAGCGCAAGCCGCGTAGCGCGATGCACCAGGACCGCCACCGGGTTGCTGTCGCTGACCATGTGACGGATACGTTCAGCCGGGTAGTCCGGGTCCACCGGTACATACGCGGCGCCTGCCTTCAGAATGCCCAGCAGCCCTACCACCATCGCCAGCCCGCGTTCCACACAGATCACCACCCGGTCATCGGGTTTGACACCAAGGCTGATCAAATGGTGAGCGAGGCGGTTGGCCTGGGCGTTGAGCTGGGCGTACGTCAGCGCACCTTCCTCGGCCTGCACGGCAATGGCCTGGGGTGTGCGTCGCACCTGCGACTCGATCAAACCGTGCAGGGTCTGCTCCAGGTCGTAGCCGACAGCGGTGGCGTTGAAGCCGCCTACCACCAGTTCGTGCTCTGCGGCCTCCAGCACGGGCAAATGCTGCACTGGCAGGCTCGGCGCCTGCTCCAATGCCTCCACCAGTGCCTGCAGTACCTGTTGCATCTGCCCGCAGATCCGCTGGGCGCCCACCTCGGCGGGCGCCGTGGCGGCCAAGCGGAAGCCATCACCCACATCGTCCACGTTCAGGCTCAGTGGGTAGTTGCTACGCTCCTGGCTGTCACGTATGGACATGCCCGTACTGGCCTGGCGCTGGTCAGCGCTGGCCTGGGTGCTGTGGCGGTAGTTGAGCATGGCGCTGAACAGCGGCAAGGGTGCAGCCACGCCGCTGCAGCGCTGGGCCAGGGCCAACGAGGCATGCTCGTGGGCGAGCAGCTCGCTCAGCCCCTGATGCGCGGCGCGGGCAGCGGCTGCCACCCCCAGATCCGCCAAGTCGACACGCAGTGGCAAGGTGTTGATGAACATGCCCAAGGCCCGTTCAGCACCTTCACCGCCCTGCAGCCTCCCCAGCAGCACAGTGCCGAACACCACACTGCCCTGCCCGCTGGCGGCGCTCAACAGGCGCGCCCAGCCCAGGTGGAACAGGCTGGCCACGCTGATGCCCGCCTGCCGTGCCTGAGCGCGCAAGCGCCCGGCCAAGGCGGGGTCGAGCCATGCCTGGGCGTCCTCCAGCGCACGGCCATCGCCGTGCACATCGCCCAGGCCAAACGGCAGGGTCGGTTCGTCGACCGCACCCAGTTGCGCCCGGAAGAACGCCTCGTGTTCGGCCTGGCTGATGCCCAGGCGTGCCTGGGCCACGTAGTTGCGATAGGGCACCGAGGGGCGTGCGGGTTCGCCATCGCCTTGCAGGAAGCCGATCAACTCCTGGGCGACCACCTCCATGGCCGTGTGGTCCATGACGATATGGTGGAACTGCAGGGTCGCCTCCACGGCCTGCTCACCTGCCGCCTCGCTGTACAGCAAGCGCATCAATGGCGCTTGGCCAAGGTCGAATGCCTGCGGATACGCCTCGGGCTCGGCCTGCTGCAGTAACCGAGGCAGGCGGGCCTGGCGCAGAACCACCTGTACCGGTTGCGGCAGCCCCTCCCAGAAAATGGCGGTACGCAGCACGTCGTGCCGGGCGATGACCTTGTCCAGCGCTGCCGCGAACCTGTCCAGGTGGCCGCGGCTGTCGAACACGAACCGTGTCTGCAACACATACGGGTCGTGCCCCGCTGCGCTGAGATGGTGGTACAGGATGCCCTCCTGCAGCGGAGCCAGGGGGTAGATGTCCTGCACATTGCCGGCCCCACCTGGCACCTGGGCAACGATGCGTTCGATGGCCGCCTGCTGCAGTGTTATCAGGGGCAGCATCGCCGGGGTGATCTGCTCGCAGCCTGCTGGGATCAGGTTGGGCGGTACCTCCACGGTGCCAGCCTGGCCAAGGGTGCTGGCCAGCGCGGCGATGGTTGGCTGGCCGAACAGCGTGCGCACATCCACCTGCAGGCCGTCGCGGCGCAAACGTGCCGTCAGGTTTACAGCCAGCAGCGAATGGCCACCCAGTTCGAAGAAGTTGTCATGCCGGCCCACCTGCTCGACACCCAGCAGCTCAGCCCAAACCTGTGCCAGCGCAACCTCCACTGGGCCGCGCGGCGCCTCGTAGGTGCGGCTTGCCAGCTGCGCCAGGTCCGGGGCCGGCAGGGCCTTGCGGTCCAGCTTGCCGTGGCTGGTCAGGGGCAGTGCAGCCATCGGGGTGAAGGCCTGCGGCACCAGGTGTGCGGGCAGGCTCGCCTGCAACGCCTGGCGCAGGGTGGCCACGGCCGCAGACCCGGTGTACCAGGCCAGCAGCCGGTCTTCGCGTACCAGCACCACGGCATTGTCCACGTCAGGCTGTGCGGCCAGTGTGGCCTCGATTTCGCCCAACTCCACGCGCACGCCGCGCACCTTCACCTGGTCATCGTTGCGGCCCAGGTAGTCCAGGGTGCCCTCCGGGTTCCAACGCACCAGGTCGCCCGTGCGGTACATGCGTGCCCCGACCACGTCACTGAACGGGTCGGCCAGGAAGCGCTCGGTACTCAAGGCCTCGCGCTGGAAGTAGCCACGGGCCACACCGGCGCCACCGATGTACAGCTCACCCACCGCGCCCACCGGCACCAGTTGCCGGTGGGCATCCAGCACGTAGGCCCGGGTATTGGCGATGGGCTTGCCAATATGCAGCAGGCCACCCGCCATCAAGCGCCCGGCCGTGGCGACCACCGTCGTTTCGGTGGGGCCGTAGTTGTTGACCAGCGCAAAGCCCGGGTCGCGCTCGAACTGGCGCAGGCGGTCGCCACCGACCAGCAAGGTACGCAAGGTCGGGTGCTGACGCTCCCGGCGCAGGGCCTGCTCGGCCACCGGGGTGGGCAGGAAGCTCACCGCCAGCGGTTGTTCCAGCCACCAGTCCAGCAGTTCGTCCACGTGCTCGCCCGCAATACACGCCGGCGGCAGGTGCAACGCGGACCCGGCACACAATGCAGGCCACACTTCCCAGGCCACGGCGTCGAAGCCAAACCCGGCCACCGTGCTGGTGTGGGTGCCTGCACCCACGGCAAACGCCTCGCAGTGCCAGTGCACCAGGTTGGCCAGGGTCGCGTGCTCCACCATCACGCCCTTGGGCTGCCCGGTAGAGCCGGAGGTGTAGATGATATAGGCCAGTTGCCCGGCATCCAGGCCGTTTACCTGCGGGTTGTGGTCGGCCATGCCTTGCCAGCGCTCGCAGTCGAGCACCGTGCAGGCCGCGCCGCCCACCCGATCGCGGGTGGTGGAATCCACCAGCACCCGTGCCGGGGCGCTGTCTGCCAGCAGGTAGGCGATGCGTTCGGCCGGGTACGCCGGGTCGACAGGCACATAGGCCGCACCGGTTTTGAGAACAGCCAGCAAGGCGATCAGCCGCTGCGGGTTGCGTGGCAGGCACAGGGCGACCCGGTCACCCACCCCTACACCGCCGTCGATCAAATGATGGGCAAGGCGGTTGGCGCAGCGGTTGAGTTCGCCGTAGCTCAGCACTTGACCATCCTGCACCAAGGCAGCCGCTTGCGGGCTGCGCGCCGCCCGGGCCTCGACCAGGGCATGCACGGTGTGCCCGGCGGGGTAAGCCCGGGCAGTGGCGTTGAAGCCTTCGAGTACCTGCTGGCGGGCGCCGGCGTCGAGCACCGGCAACTCGGCTGCCACGCTATCGCCCGGACGTTGCAAGGCATCTGCCAGGGCACCGAGTGCCTGGTTCATCAACTTGGCAACCTGCGTGGCTTCGATCCCTCGCTGGGCCAACACGCTCAGGCTCAGGCCTTCGCCATGGTCATCGACGCTGAGGGTCAGCGGGTAGTTGCTGCGCTCCTCGCCGCCCAGCAAGCGCATGCCTTGCAGCGCACCCGCGGCGTCGCTGTGCACCAGGCTGCTGTGACGGTAGTTGAACAGCGCACTGAACAGCGGTAGCGACGGGGATACCCCGCTGCAGCGTTGGGCCAATGCCAGTGAAGCATGTTCGTGCATCAGCAGCGCCGAAAGCCGCTGGTGGGCCATGCTGACTGCCTGGGCTACCGGCACGGCCAGGTCGATGCGCAGGGGCAAGGTGTTGATGAACACCCCCAGCGCCCGGTCAGCCCCTGCGCCGCCCTGCAACCTGCCCATCAGCACCGTACCGAACACCACATCCGTACGGTTGGCCAGGGCGCCCAGTACCCGCGCCCAAGCCAGGTGGGCGAGGCTGGCCAGGCTTACCCCAAGGTGCCGGGCCTGTTCGCGCAGGCGCAGGGCCAGTTGCGTGTCGATACCCAGGTGAGCTTCTTCGATGGCATGCCCTTCACCCTGCACATCGGCCAGGCCGTACGGCAGCGTCGGCTCGTCCAGGTCGCCCAGCATGTCGCGGAAAAACGCCTCGTGCGCAGCCTCATCTGCGGCCAGCCGCGCCTGAGCCACATAGTTGCGATAGGGCACCGGTGCTGCCAGTTGGCCTGCCCGGCCCGTCAACAGCGCCTGCATCTCGCCGGCGATCACCTCCATGGCCGTGTGGTCCAGGGCCAGGTGGTGGAACTGCAAAATGGCCACCACGCGCTGGTTGACAGGGTCGGCTGCGTGCACCAGGCGCATCATCGGTGCCTGGGTCAGGTCCAGCCGCTGCTGACGCGCGTCGAAACGTGCTTGCAAGGCGGCCAGCACGCCCTGCTCACCCAGGCCAGAGATGGCGGTCACGCTCATGCGGGCGGTACGCCACACCACCTGCACCGGCTGGTCTAGCCCTTCGCTGACCACTGCCGTGCGCAGGATGTCATGCCGCTCGATCACAACTTGCAGGGCATCGGCCCAGCGCTGCAGGTGCGCCAGGCTGTCGAACGCCAGGCGGGACTGCAGCAGGTAGGGGTCGCCGTGCTCGGCGCTCAGGTGGTGGAACAGGATGCCCGCCTGCAAGGGTGCCAGGGGGTAGATTTCCTGAACATTCGCCGCCCCGCCCGGCACAGTTGCGATGATGCGGTCGATGCTGGCCTGGTCGAGGTCGATCAGGCTGAGCATGGCCGGGGTAATGCTGCAGGCATCGGCGGGCACTGCGTTGGCCGGCACCTGTACCTCGCGGCCTTCGCCAACCGCCGCGGCCAGTGCCGCCAGGGTCGGTTGGGCGAATAGCACGCGCACATCAGCGCTCAAGCCAACCTGGCGCATGCGCTCGACCAGGGTCACAGCCAGCAGTGAGTGGCCACCCAGCTCGAAGAAGTGGTCGTGGCGCCCCACTTGCTCCACGTTCAGCACCTGGGCCCAGATGCCTGCAAGGGTGGTTTCCACCTCGCCCTGGGGGGCCTCGAACCCACGGCTCACCACGGCATCGCGGCCCGGTAGCGGCAGGCTGCGGCGGTCGAGCTTGCCATTGGCCGTGAGCGGCAGTGCGTCGAGGTGCACGTAGGCAGCCGGCAGCATGTAGTCGGGCAACTGCGCCTGCAAGCGGGTATGCAGTTCGGCAATGTCAGGTACGGTGGCAGCGGCGGTGAAATACGCCACCAGCCGCTTGCCACCCGGCGGGTCTTCACGCAGCACCACGGCGACGTCGCGCACACCGTCGCACAGCGCCAGCCGCGCCTCGATCTCACCCAGTTCGATGCGGAACCCACGCAGCTTGATCTGCTGATCGGCCCGGCCCAGGTAGCGCAAGGTGCCGTCGCCCTGCCAGCTGGCCAGGTCGCCACTGCGGTACATGCGCGCTGCCGGGTTGCTGCTGAAGGGGTCGGCGCTGAAACGCTCGGCGGTGAGCTCGGGTTGGCCCAGGTAGCCCAGGGCCACGCCGTCGCCGCCCAAGTACAACTCGCCCACCGCCCCCACAGGCAGCGGTTGCTGGTGGGCATCGAGCACATAGCAGCGGCTGTTGCCGATGGGTTTGCCGATCGGAATGCTGCCGCTATCGACTGCGGTTATGGCATGGGTGGTGCTGAACGTGGTCGCTTCGGTCGGCCCGTAGCCATTGAGCAGATGCGCCGGGGCGCCGCCTTGCAGCACACGCTGCACCACCTGCGGGTCCAGCACATCACCGCCCACCATCAGGTAACGCAGTTGGGCAAAGGCTGGCAGCAGGGTATCGGCGAACTGATGGAACAGGCCAGCGGTGAGCCACAGCACGCTGACGGCCTGCTCCATCAGCACCTCGCGCAACGCCTCGCGCGACAGCACCTGATGCTGGTCTACCACCACAACGGCACCCCCGTTGAGAAGCGGCGCCCACACTTCCAGGGTGCTGGCATCGAACGCCGGGTTGGAGGCGAAGGCCACCCGGTCCTGGGCGTTGAAGGTGGCGAAGCCGTTGTTGATCACCAGGCGGGCAATGGCCTGGTGCGTCACCAGCACGCCTTTGGCCTCACCCGTGGAGCCGGAGGTATACATGACATAGGCCGGGCCCTGTGCACTGACGGTGATGCCTGGGGCGTTAGCCGCGTAGCCCGCCAGCGGGCAGCGGTCCAGTTCTACACGTACGGTGCATGCTACCTGCGGCTCGCTGGCCAGGGTGAGCAATACCCGGGCGCCGCAGTCGCCGACCATATAGGCCAGGCGCTCGATGGGTGCGTTGTTGTCCAGCGGCACATACACCGCGCCGCAGGTGCTGGCGGCCAGTTGCGCGGCCAGCAGGTCGAACCCGCGTGGCAGCAGCAGGGCCACCGCATCGCCAGGTGCCACACCCAGGCCGAGCAGGTGATGGGCCAGCTGATTGACGTGCTGCTGCAGCTGGCCGTAGGTCCACTGCTGTTGGCCGTGAACCACCGCGCAGGCCTCGGGCGCTCGCGCGGCCTGGGCCGCGAACAGCTGATGCACCGGCTGCGTGGCTGGGTAATCGCGGGTGGTGGCGTTAAAGCGCTCCAGCACCTGCTCACGGTCGCTTGCGCACAACTGCCGCAGCTGCCACAGCGGTGTGCCGGGCGCGTGGTGCAGCGCCTCGGCCAATTGCGCCAGGGCAAGGCTGAGCAGGTGGCAGACCTGTTCGCCGTTGACTTGTGGCACGGCCTGTACGGTAAGGGTGAAGCCGTCGCCGGTGTCGTCCACGTTGACCACCAGCGGGTAATTGCTGCGCTCGATGGCCGCGACCTGCTCGATGCCGCGCCAGGCGTCGCTGAGCGCGGCCTTGGGCGCTGCACTGTGGCGGACGTTCAGCAGGCTGGTGAACAGTGCCTGCCCAGGCGCAACACCGCTGCAGCGCTGGGCCAGTGCCAGCGAGGCCTGCTCGTGGGCCAGCAACCGGGCCAGGCGCTGGTGGGTCAGGCGCACGCCGTCGGCCACTGCTGCCCCGCCTGCGCTGACCCGCAGCGGCAAGGTGTTGATGAACATGCCCAGCGCCCGTTCGGCCCCTGCACCGCCCTGCAGGCGGCCCAACAGCACGGTGCCGAACACCACTTCTTCGCGCCCGCTCAGTTGTGCCAGTACCTGTGCCCAGGCCTGATGCACCAGGCTGGCGACACTGACGCCCAACTGCCGGGCCTGCGCGCGCAGTTGCGCCGACACCTGCGGTTGCAGCGAATGGCGCGTTTCCAGCACCTCGCGGGTACTGGCCAGGGCATCCGTGAGGCCGAACACCACTGTGGGTTCGTCGATGTCTCCCAGCAGTTCGCTGAACAGCGCTTCGTCCGCTGCCGCGTCCGCGCCCAACCGTGCCTGGGCCACGTAGTTGCGGTACGGCACGCTGGCAAATGCCAGCGGTTGGTGTTGCAGCACGGCAGTGATTTCAGCCACCAGCTGCTCGACGGCGGCGTGGTCCAGCAGGATGTGGTGGATCAGCAGGGTTGCCTGCAGCCCCGCGTCGCTTTGCTCGGGCACCAGCCGCAGCAGCGGCGCCTGGTTCAGGTTCAGCCCCTGGTCTGCCTGGGCGCCGCCGTGTGCGGTTTGCAGTGCCGGCACCTCGCGCCATACCACCTGTACCGGCTCTTCCAGCGCGTGCCAGTGAATGCTGGTACGCAACACGTCATGCCGCGCGATGACCTGGTCAAGTGCTGCGGCGAAAGCGTCCAGCTCGGCCTGGGTCGGGAAGCTGAAACGGGCCTGCAGCACGTAGGGGTCCACGCCCTCGCTGGCCAGGTGGTGGTACAGAATGCCCTGTTGCAGGGGCGCCAGGCCATAAATGTCCTGAATGTTCGCGACGCCGCCCGGGATCTGCCTGACCAGGCCGTCGATAGCAGCTTGCGAAAGGCTGGCCAGTGGCAGCAGCGCCGGGGTGATGCGAGTGCAGCCCGGTACGATGCGGTTGGCCGGCACCACCACGGCACACTCGCTGCCCAAGGCAGCTGCCAGGGCCGCCAGCGTTGGCTGGCCGAACAGCACCCGGATGTCGGCCTGCAAGCCCTGCTCGCGCAGGCGTGCAGTAAGGGTTACCGCCAGCAGCGAGTGGCCGCCCAGTTCGAAGAAGTTGTCGTGGCGCCCTACCCGTTCCACGTCCAGCAACTCGCACCAGAGTGCCGCCAGCAGGGTTTCGGTGTCGCCCTCGGGCGCTTCATAGGGGCGATCAGCCACGGCGCCGGGCTCTGGCAGGGCCTTGCGGTCCAGCTTGCCATTGGGGCTCAGCGGCAATGCCGGCAGGTGCATGAACTGCGCCGGCACCATGAATTCCGGCAGGTGCAGCAGCAAGGCACTACGCAGGTCATCGACCGCTTGCGGCTCGCCCGTGTAGTAGGCCACCAGACGCTGATCGCGGGCGATGACCACCGCTTCATTGACGCCCTCGATGCGGGTCAGCCCCGCCTGGATCTCACCCAGTTCGATACGCAGGCCGCGCAGCTTCACCTGGTCGTCGTTGCGGCCCAGGTACTCCAGGTTGCCATCCGGCAAGTGCCGTGCAAGGTCCCCGGTGCGGTACAGGCGTGAACCGGGTTGCGTACTGAACGGGTCATCGATGAAGCGCTCAGCGGTGAGCTCTGGGCGGTTCAGGTAGCCCCGGGCCACCTGGATACCCCCGATGTACAGCTCCCCGGCGACGCCGTGTGGTACCGGTTGCCGTTGTGCGTCCAGCACGTACAGCGTGGTGTTGGCGATGGGTGTGCCGATTGGGGTGTTATCCGGGGCCGTCACACAGTGCCAGGCGCTGACGTCTACCGCTGCTTCGGTCGGGCCGTACAGGTTGTGCAGCTCCACCTGCGGCAGTTGCGCGTGGAACCGCCGTACCAGGCTGCCCGCCAGCGCTTCACCGCTGCACACCACGCGTTTCAACCCAGGGGCCTGCCAGCCTGCGGCAAGCGCAGACAGGAACACTTCCAGCATCGACGGCACGAAGTGCAGCGTGCTGACGCGCTCCTGTTCGAGAGTGTGTTGCAGGTACTGCGGATCACGATGCCCGCCCGGACGCGCCATCACCAGCTTGGCACCCGTTTGCAGTGGCCACAGCAATTCCCACACGGACACGTCGAAGCTGAACGGCGTTTTTTGCAGGACGACGTCCTCGGCACCCAGGCCGTACGCATCCTGCATCCACAGCAGGCGGTTGACCACGGCGCGGTGTTCGTTCATCACGCCTTTGGGCAAGCCGGTCGAGCCTGAGGTGTAGATCACGTAGGCCAGATGCTGCGGCGTGAGCCCTGCAACCTGTGGGTTGGTATCAGGAAGCCCACGGTCCAGGGGGGCGTCAAGGTCAATTCGCACACCCTGTTCAAGCACGTGACGCGTTGCACCCTGTACCAGGATGGCGACGGGCGCACTGTCGCTGACCATATGGCGGATACGTTCTGCTGGATAGTCCGGGTCCACCGGTACATACGCGGCGCCTGCCTTGAGAATGCCCAGCAGGCCTACCACCATCGCCAGCCCGCGTTCCACGCAGATCACCACCCGGTCATCGGGTTTGACACCAAGGCTGATCAAATGGTGAGCAAGGCGGTTGGCCTGGGCGTTGAGCTGGGCGTAGGTCAGCGTGCCCTCCTCGGCCTGTACCGCGATGGCCTCTGGTGTACGTTGTACCTGCGCCTCCATCAAGCCGTGCAGCGTGTGCTCCAGGTCGTAATTCACGGCAGTGTCATTGAAGCCGGTGAGTACCCGGTTGCACTCTTCGGCTTCGAGCACAGGCAGTTGCTGCACCGGCAGGTCCGGCGCCTGCTGCAGTGCGTCAACCAGCGCCTCCAGCACCTGGTGCACCTGGCCACAGATGCGCAGTGCGCCTACCTCGGCAGGCGCCGTGGCCACCAGGCGGAAGGCCTGCCCCAGGTCATCCACATTGAGGCTCAACGGGTAATTGGTCCGTTCCTGCCCGTCCAGTACCTCGATGCCTGCCCAAGCCGCCCCGCGGTCGGCGCCCGGCGGGGTACCATGGCGGTAGTTGAGCATGGCGCTGAACAGCGGCAACGGCGCGGCCACAGCGCTGCACCGTTGCGCCAGGGCCAGCGAGGCGTGTTCGTGGGCCAGCAGCCCGCTCAGGCGCTGATGCACATCACGGGCCGCATCGCGCACGCCGTGGCCGGCCAGTTCCACACGCAGCGGCAGCGTGTTGATGAACATCCCAAGGGCACGCTCGGCCCCTTCACCGCCTTGCAGGCGGCCCAGCAGTACGGTGCCGAACACCACCGGTGCCTTGCCACTGGCAGCCGCCAGAACCCTGGCGAACGCCAGGTGGAACAGGCTGGCAACGCTGATACCCAGCAGGCGCGCCTGTTGCCGCAGCCCGCTGGCGAGCGCCTGCGCAAGTGTGAGGCTGGCCTCGTCCAGGTGGCGACCATCGCCTTGCACGTCGCTCAGGCCAAACGGCAGTGTCGGCTCATCGATATCCGCCAGTTGCCCGGTGAAGAACGCTTCGTGCTCGCCCTGGCTGACACCCAGGCGAGCCTGGGCCACGTAGTTGCGGTATGGCACCGAGGCCTTTACCGGAGCCGGCGCGCCACCCAGGTACGCCGTCAGTTCTTCGCCCACCACTTCCAGGGCCGTATGGTCGAGCACGATATGGTGGAACTGGAGGGTGGCTTGGACCTCGCCATCACGCTCGCCGTACAACAGGCGAATCAACGGCGCCTGGGCGATGCCCAGCAGCGGGGCTTCATTCGCAGCATTCCACGGGTCGCTACAGGCCATGCGCGCCAGGCTGGCCTGGCGCACCACCACCTGCACCGGCTGCGGCAGGCCTTCCCACAAGATGCCGGTACGCAGCACATCATGCCGGGCGATCACCTTGTCCAGGGCGCTGGCAAAGGCATCCAGGCGGTCCAGGTTGGCGAAACGCAGGCGTGAGTAGAGCACGTATGGGTCGTGCTCGGCGGACAGGTGGTGATAAAGAATGCCTTCCTGGAGCGGTGCCAGGGGGTAGATGTCCTGAATGTTTGCCACGCCGCCGGGTACCTGGGCAACGATGCGTGCAATGGCTGCAGCGTCCAGGTTGATCAGGCTCAGCATGTCGGGCGTGATGTGGGCGCAATCAGGCGGGATGCGGTTCTCGGGCACCTGCACCTGCTCACTGCGGCTGAGCGTGGCCGCAAGCGCGGCGACGGTCGGCTGGCCGAACAGGGTGCGCACGTCCACCTGCAGGCCTTCCAGCCGCAGCCGCGCCGTCAGGCTCACTGCCAGCAGCGAGTGGCCGCCCAGTTCGAAGAAGTTGTCATGCCGGCCAACCTGCGCCACTCCCAGCAGCTCGGCCCAGCGTTGTGCCAGCAACGTCTCGGTTGCGCCTACTGGCGCCTCGTAGCGTCGCCCCTGCACTGCAACGTCCGGCGCCGGCAGTGCCTGGCGGTCGAGTTTGCCGTTGGGGGTCAATGGCAGCCGCTCGAGCGGGATGTATACGGCTGGCACCATGTGCTCGGGCAACTGCGCCGCCAACGCCTGGCGCAGGGTGTCTGCGGGCAGTGCCGTGCCGGTGTACCAGGCCACCAGGCGTGTGCCGTCTACAGCCAGTACCACCGCCTCGCGCACGCCCTGCACCTGCAACAGGCACGCCTCGATTTCGCCCGGCTCGATGCGCAGGCCGCGCAGTTTGATCTGCTGGTCCAGGCGGCCGAGGAACACCAGGTTGCCGTCGGCGTCCAGGCGCGCGAGGTCGCCGCTGCGGTACAGCCCCTCACCGGCCACGAACGGGTTGGCGATGAACCGCTCGGCCTGCTGCTCGGGCAGGCCCAGGTAACCGCGGGTGACCCCGGCCCCACCAATGTGCAGGTGCCCGGCCACGCCAGCGGGCACGGGCTGGTCGTAGGCATCGAGCACGTAGAGGCGGGTATTGTCGATGGGTTTGCCGATGGGCAGTGCACCACTGGGTACTGGCGCATCTGGCTTCAGTGTCCACAGGCTGCAATCCACCGTGGTTTCGGTGGGCCCGTACACGTTATGCAGGCGAACCTGGGGCAGGCACTGCCGTACCTGCGCAGCCAGGGCGGCGGTCAACTCCCCGCCGCCGCACAGAATATCGGTGAGCGATGAGCAGTGGCGGCTTTCGGGCTGTTCAACGAATTGCTGGAGCAATGCGGGCACGAACTGCACCGCACTCACCTGCTGGGCCTGGATCAACTGCGCCAGGTAGGCCGGGTCGCGTTCACCTTCAGGGCGCGCCAGTACCAGGCGCAGGCCACTGCACAGCGGCCAGAACAGCTCCCACACCGAGGCATCGAAGCTGATCGGCGTTTTGTGCATGACCGCCCGCTCACCCGACGCCGGCCACAGGCGACGGCTCCAGTGCACCAGGTTGACCACGTTGCGGTGCTCCACCATGACCCCTTTGGGCAGGCCGGTTGAGCCAGAGGTGTAGATCACGTACGCCAAGTGCCGGGCATTCAGGCCGGGTACCTGCGGGGCTGTGGTGGGCAGCTGCGCCAGGGACGGGTGATCCAGGTCGACCACAGGTGCCTGGGCGGCAAGCGGCACCGTCACCGTTGCCCCCTGCACCAGCACGGCCCGCGGTGCACTGTCGCACAGCATGTGGCGCAGGCGCGCAGCTGGATAACCAGGGTCTACCGGCACATAGGCGGCACCTGCCTTGAGAATGCCCAGCAGGCCGACCACCAGGGGCGCGCTACGCTCGACGCAAATGGCCACGCGGTCATCCGGCTGCACACCCAGGGCGATCAGGTGATGGGCCAGGGTATTCGCCCGCCCGTCGAGCTGGCTGTAGGTGAGCTGTTGGTTACCCTCCACCACGGCGATGGCGTTTGGTGTGCTGCGCACCTGGGCCTCGAACAGGCCATGCAGCGTCTGCTCCAGGTCATGTGGGTACGCGGCGTGGTTGCCGAGCAACGGCGCACGCGCCTGCGCATCCAGCAACGGCAGCTGTTGCACGGGCAGCGAAGGCTGCTGTTCGAGCGCGTCGAGCAGGCCTGCCAGCACCTGCAGCAATTGCTCGCAGACCTGCCCGGCCTGCACCGGCTCACACACCTGTGCGGTAATGCGCAGGCCGTCGCCCAGGTCATCGGCGTTGACACTGATGGGGTAGTGGCCGTGCCCGGCGGCAGCGTGCACAGCCACCCCGGCAAGGGCTTGGTCCCATGCCTGGCGCTCTTCGGCGTTGGCGCCATGGCGGTAGTTGAGCAGCGCGCCAAACAGGGGCGTGGGCGCCGCCACGGCGCTGCAGCGCTGGGCCAGGGCCAAGGGGGCGTGCTCGTGCCTCAGCAGGCCGGCAAGGCGCTGATGGGCCAGTTGCACGCCGGCCTGCACACTCACGCCGTCCAGGTTCAGGCGCAACGGCAAGGTGTTGATGAACATGCCCAAGGCGCCGCCGGCACCTTCGCCGCCTTGCAGGCGCCCCAGCAGCACGGTGCCAAGCACTACGTCAGCCTTGCCGCTGGTGGCTGCCACCCAGCGCGCCCAGGCCAGGTGTACCAGGCTCGCGGCGCTCACCCCCAGTTGGCGGGCCAGGTGGCGCAAGCGCTGGTACTGCTCAGGCAGCAGCGCCGCCTGGGCCAGGTGGAACTCGCTGGCGCCGTTGTGCACGCCGGCCAGCCCGTAAGGCAGGGTGGGCTCGTCGATATCGGCCAGCTCGGCGCGGAAGAACGCTTCGTGCTCCGCCTCGCTGATGCCCAGGCGGGCCTGGGCCACGTAGTTGCGGTAGGGCACCGGGGCCTGGGCGGGCACGGTGCCTTGCAGGTGGTCGCGGATCTCCTGCAAGACCACCTTCATCGCGGTGTGATCGAGCACGATATGGTGGAATTGCAGCATCGCCTCAACGGCCCCCTCACCTGCCTGATGCAACAGGCGGATCAAGGGTGCTGCCGCCAGGTCGAACGGCAGGCGGCCTGCGTCATCGAGCGAATCGACCTGCACTACGACGCTGCGCGCCTTGCGCAGCACCACCTGCACAGGCTGCGCCAGGCCATCCCACAGCACCGCGGTGCGCAGCACGTCATGGCGGGCGATCACCTGGTCCAGGGCGCCGGCAAAGGCCTGCAACCTTGGCAGGCTGTCGAAGGTGATGCGCCATTGCAGCAGGTAGGGGTCTTCGTCGGCCGCGCTCAGGTGGTGATAGAGGATGCCTTCCTGCAGCGGCGCCAGGGGGTAGATGTCCTGCACGTTGGAAGCACCACCGGGGATCGCGCCGACGATGCGGTCGATACTTGCCTGGTCCAGCTCCAGCAGCGCCAGCATGTGGCCGGTGATCTGGGTACAGCCTGCAGGGATGCCCGGTTCGGGGATGACCACCTGCCGCGCGCCGCCCAGCTCGGCCGCCAGTGCGGCCACGGTCGGCTGGCCAAACAGCACCCGCACATCGGTGGGCAAACCGGCCTCGCGCAGGCGCTCGATCAGGCTGACGGCCAGCAGCGAGTGGCCGCCCAGCTCGAAGAAGTTGTCGTGCCGCCCTACCCGCTCTACGCCCAGCACCTGCGCCCATACCTGGGCCATGGCTGTTTCTGTTGGCCCAAGCGGCGCCTCATAGCCCTGTTGGGCCAGGTCGCCTGCTTGTGGCTCGGGCAAGGCCGCGCGGTCGAGCTTGCCATGGCTGGTCAGCGGCAGCGTGCCCAGCCGCATCAGTGCCTGCGGCAGCAGATGGCCCGGCAGGCAAGCCTGCAAGGCCAGGCGCAGGTGCTCTACGGCCACGGGTGCGGTTTCCGTGAACCAGCCCAACAGGCGCTCGCCACGCACCAGCACCACGGCATCCTTGATGCCCGGCTGCGCCTTGAGCGCGGCTTCGATCTCGCCCAGCTCCACGCGCATGCCGCGCACTTTCACCTGGTCATCGTTGCGGCCCAGGTAGTCCAGGGTACCGTCGGGGTTCCAGCGCACCAGGTCGCCGGAGCGGTACATGCGCGCCCCTGGCAGGCGACTGAAGGGGTCTGCCAGGAAGCGCTCCTCGGTCAGCTCGGGGCGGTTGAAATAACCACGAGCTACCTGGCTGCCGCCGATGTACAGCTCGCCAGTGACGCCAACCGGTACCGGCTGACGCTGTTCGTCCAGCACGTAGACCCGGGTATTGGCGATGGGCTGGCCGATATGCAGCGCGCCCCCTGGCAGCAGGGTGCCCGAGGTGGCCACCACCGTGGTTTCGGTGGGGCCGTAGTTGTTGACCACGGCAAACCCTGGGTCGCGGTCGAAATGCCGCAGGCGGTCACCGCCCACCAGCAGGGTGCGCAAGGTGGCATGCTGGCGTGGCCGGCGCAGCGCGTGTTCGGCCACCGGGGTGGGCAGGAAGCTGACGGTGAGCGGTTGTTCGAGCCACCAGTCCAGCAAGGCCTCGACGTGCTCGTTGGCCAGGTAGGCAGGCGGCAGGTGCAGCGTGGCACCTGCACACAGGGCTGGCCACACCTCCCAGGCCATGGCGTCGAAACCAAAACCGGCCACGCTGGACGTGCGGGTGCCGGCCTGCACGGCAAACGCCTGGCAGTGCCAGTGCACCAGGTTGGCCAGGGCGTGGTGTTCGATCATCACGCCCTTGGGTTGGCCCGTGGAGCCCGAGGTGTAGACCAGGTAAGCCAGTGAGCGCGGTGTCAAGTCGGGCACCTGCGGGTTATCGGCGCGGCTGAAGCAAGTATCGGGGTTGTCCAGGTCCAGCCGCGGCAACTGGGCAGGCAGGCCGCCGATGCCCGACTGGGTGAGCACCAGCACCGGTGCGCTGTCGGCCAGCAGGTAGGCGATACGCGCTGGCGGGTAGGCCGGGTCGACCGGCACATAGGCGGCGCCGGCCTTGAGCACGGCCAGCAGGGCAACGATGCGCTCCACGGTGCGGTTCAGGCACAAGGCGACGCGGTCGCCACAGCGCACACCGTCCGCAATCAGGCGGTGGGCCAGCTGGTTGGCACGCTGGTTGAGCTCGCCATACGTCAGCACCTCATCACCCTGGCACACCGCGGTGGCCTCCGGGGAGGCCACGGCGCGGGCTTCGACCAGGCCATGCACGGTCTGGCCCTGTGGGTACAGCTGCGCGGTGGCATTGAACGCACCCAGCACCTGGCGACGGGCGTCGTCATCGAGGATCGACAAGCCATCGACGCGCGCCAGCGGCTGCTGTGCGAGCGCACGCACCAACTGTTGCACCGCGGTGACCATCCAGTTGGCCACCCGCTGCGCACCAATGCCAGGCACGGCCAGCACGTTGAAGGTGAACCCGGTGCCAAGGTCGTTGACGCTCAGGGTGAGCGGGTAGTTGCTACGCTCCTCACCGCCCAACAGGCGCACGCCCTCCCACAAACCCTCCGACGCCGCGCCGCCGTCGCTGCTGTGCCGGTAGTTGAGCAGCGCGCTGAACAAAGGCACCCCTGCCGCCACGCCACTGCAGCGCTGGGCCAGCGCCAGGGGCGCATGTTCGTGGGCCAGCAGCGCTGACAGGTTGCGGTGGGTGGCCAGTACCCCGTTGCTTGCACCCAGCGTGGTGTCGATGCGCAGGGGCAAGGTGTTGATGAACATGCCCAATGCCCGGTCGGCGCCCTCGCCGCCCTGCAGGCGCCCCATCAGCACCGTGCCGAACACCACGTCGCTGCGGTTGGCCAGCACGCCCAGCACCCGTGCCCAGGCCAGGTGCATCAGGCTTGCAGCGCTGACACCCAGGCGCCGGGCCTGGCTGCGCACGTCAACGGCCAAGGCAGCGTCCAGTGCCAATGCCGCGTGCTCGATTCCGCCGCCGTCGCCCTGCACGTCGGCATACCCCAGCGGCAGGGTCGGCTCGCTCACATCGTTGAGCATGGCGTCGAAGAAGGTTTCATGGGCCTGTTGGTCGCCCAGGCAGGCCTGGGCCACGTAGTTGCGGTAAGGCACGGGTGGCGGCAAGGTCTGCCCCTGGCCGAACAGCAGCGCCCGCATCTCGTGGGTGACCACGTCCATGGCGGTGTGGTCCAGGGCCAGGTGGTGGAACAGCAGCACCGCGACCACCTGGTGATTGTCTGGGTCCAGGGCGTAATACAAACGGGCCAGTGGCGCCTGGGCCAGGTCCAGGCGGTGGTGGCGCGCGTCGAAGCGGGCATGCAGTTGCTCGATGCGGGCCATGCCGGGCTGGTGGGGCAGGTCCGTCACTTCGCACACACTCAGCTCAGCCTTGCGCCACACCACCTGTACCGGCTGCGGCAGCCCCTGGCTGAGCACGGCGGTGCGTAGGATGTCATGGCGGTCGATGACCTGTTGCAGGGCGCCGGCCCAGGCCAGCAGGCGCTCGATGCTGTCGAATGCCAGGCGGGTTTGCAGCAGGTAGGGGTCGCCCTGCTCGGCGCTCAGGTGGTGGTACAGCACACCCTGCTGCAACGGCGCCAGGGGGTAGATCTCCTGCACGTTGCTGGCTCCACCGGGCACAACCGTGACGATGCGGTCGATGGCCGCCTGGTCCAGCTGGATCAGGCTGAGCATGTCCGGGGTGATGTGGGTGGCGTGCTCGGGTACGCGGTTGGGCGGCACCTGGGCTTCCTGGCTTGCCCCCACCACTGCCGCCAGCGCTGCCACGGTGGGCTGGGCGAACAGCACACGCACGTCTATGGCCATGCCTGCACGGCGCAGCCGTTCGACCAGGGTTACAGCCAGCAGCGAGTGGCCGCCCAGCTCGAAGAAATTGTCATGCCGCCCTACCCGTTCCACGCCCAGCACCTGGGCCCATACCTGAGCCATCGCGACTTCGGTTGGGGTAAGCGGCGCGGTGAAGGCGGCACTGGCCAGGCTTGTTGTGTCGGGGTCCGGCAGCGCCCGGCGGTCGAGTTTGCCATGGCTGGTCAGCGGCAGTTCATCCAGGCCGATGAAGGCCTGCGGCACCATGTGCCCAGGCAGGCAAGCCTGCAAGGCGTCGCGTAGCAGCGCAGGGTCAAGCGGTTGTGCCTGGGTGTACCAGGCCAGCAGGCGCCCGTCGCGCACCAGCACCACGGCCTGGCTCACGCCGGGTTGCGCATTCAAGGTTGCTTCAATTTCGCCCAGCTCGACACGCACGCCACGGACCTTGACCTGGTCGTCATTGCGGCCCACGTAGTCCAGCGTGCCATCCGCGTTCCAGCGTACCAGGTCGCCCGTGCGGTATAGACGGGCATTGGCCTGTTCGCTGAACGGGTCGGCCATGAACCGCTCCTGCGTCAGGGCCTGGCGGTTGAAGTAGCCACGCGCTACCTGGGCACCGCCCAGGTACAGCTCGCCCACCACCCCAACGGGCACCGGTTGCAGGCCAGTGTCCAGCACGTAGGCACGGGTGTTGGCGATGGGCGTACCCATATGCAGCGCGCCGCCTGGTTGCACCTGGCCGGAGGTAGCCACCACGGTGACCTCGGTTGGGCCGTAGTTGTTGACCAGGGCAAAGCCTGGGTCGCGGTCGAACTGGCGCAGCCGGTCACCGCCTACCAGCAGGGTGCGCAAGGTGGCGTGCTGCTGCTCGCGGCCAAGCGCCTGCTCGGCCACGGGAGTGGGCAGAAAGCTGACGGTAAGGGGTTGCTGCAGCCACCAGTCGAGCAGTTCTTCCACGTGCTCGTTGCCGATGTGCGCCGGCGGCAGGTGCAAGGTGGCGCCGGCACACAGGGCCGGCCAGGCTTCCCAGGCAAAGGCATCGAAGCCGAAACCGGCAACGCTCGAGACCTGGGCGCCTGCGCCTACGGCGAATGCCTGGCAATGCCAATGCACCAGGTTGGCCAGGGCCTGATGTTCGATCATTACGCCCTTGGGTTGGCCGGTGGAGCCTGAGGTGTACACCAGGTAAGCCAGTTGCTGGGCGTCCAGCCCGGGCACCTGTGGGTTGGCCACGTTGGCCGCGTAGGTGTCGGCGTGGTCCATGTTCAGGCGCGGCACATCTGCCGGCAGGCCTGCCAGTTTGGACTCCGCCAGCACCCACGCCGGCGCGCTGTCTGCCAGCAGGTAGGCGATGCGGTCGGCAGGGTAGCCGGGGTCTACCGGCACGTAGGCAGCGCCGGCCTTGAGTACACCCAGCACGCCGACCAGCCTGTTGCAATTGCGCGGCAGGCACAGGGCGACACGGTCACCAACGGTTACACCCAACGCCATCAAGCGGTGGGCCAGCTGGTTGGCCTGCTGGTTGAGCTGCGCGTAGGTAAGCGCATGTTCGCCCTGCACCACCGCCAGGGCGGCCGGCACCTGGGCTGCGCGGGCTTCGACCAGCGCGTGCACCGTATTGCCCTGGGGATACACGCTGACCGTGTCGTTGAACCGGCGCAACACCTGCTCACGCTCGCCGTGCGGCAGTACCGGCAGGCACTGCAGTTGTGCATCTGGCGCCTGCTCCAGGGCGTCCACCAGGCTGGTCAGTACCTGCTGGAACTGCCCGCACAGACGGTGCGCGCCCCACTCGGGCAGGCTCTGCACGGTCAGGCGCAGGTCTTCGCCCAGGTCATCCACGCTAACGGTCAGCGGGTAGTCGGTACGTTCCTCGGCGCCGACGATGTCGATGCCTGGCGCTACGGGGATGATCTCGTCAGCATCACCGGCGTCGCTGTGGCGATAGTTGAGCATGCTGTTGAACAGCGGGGCCGGTGCGGGCACGCCGCTGCAACGCTGGGCCAGTGCCAGCGAGGCCTGTTCATGGGCCAGCAGGCCGCACAGACGCTTATGGGTAGCCAGCAGCCCGTCGCGCACGCCCAGTGCCCCCAGGTCGATGCGCAATGGCAGGGTATTGATGAACATGCCCAGCGCTTGCTCGCCGCCCTCGCCGGTGGTCATGCGCCCGAGCAGGACGCTACCGAACACCACGGCCTGGCGGCCAGACAGCTGGCCAACCAGCCGGGCAAAGCCCAGGTGCAGCACGCTGGCAGGGCTGACACCCAACTGCCGGGCCTGGCTGCGCAGGCGTTGCGCCAAGGTGGCTGGCAGGGTCAGGCGCGCCTGCTGCAGAGGTTCATCGGTTCTGGCCTGCACGCCGAATGCAAGGGTGGGCTCGTCGATATCACCCAGCATGGCTTCGAAGAACCCGGCATGAGCCTGCTCATCCAGCGCCTGGCGCGAAGCCGCCAGCACGTTGCGAAACGGCATGGGCGGCGCTAGCTGGGCCTCGGCCCCCGCCAGGTGGGCCTGGATTTCCCGGCGTACGATGTCCAGCGCGGTGTGGTCCATGATCACGTGATGGAACATCAGCAGGCCAACCCATTGCTCACCTTCACCCTGGGCATGGGCCAGTTGCATCAAGGGCGCCTGGCGCAGGTCGAGGCGGTAACGGCGTGGGTTGAAGCGCTCGCACAGGCTTGCCAGGGCATCGGGCCCCTTCAGCGGCAACGCTTCGCGCACCAGCGCGGCTTCGCGCCATACCACCTGGACGGGCGCGTCCAGGTATTCCCAGTGCAGCGCGGTGCGCAGTATGTCGTGGCGCTGGATGACCCACTGCAGGGCGTGGGCGAATGCGTCCAGGTGGGCCTTGCTGGCAAAGCGCAGTTGCACCTGTGACAGGTAGGGGTCGCCATCGGTGGCAGACAGGTAGTGGTACAGCATGCCCTGCTGCAGGGGAGCCAGCGGGTAGATGTCCTGCACATTGGCAGCACCGCCCGGCACACTGTCGACGATGCGGTCGATGGCCGATTGCTCCAGCGTGACCAGCGGCAGCATGTCGGGGGTGATGCGCAAGGCCGGGCTGAGCCAGTCGTCATCCTGTGACGCAAGCATCTCCAGCAACGCGGGCTTGTGCCGCGACAGCGCCTCCCACAGCTGGTCGTCCAGGGTTTCGTCGTCGCCCAGGACGATCAGGTCCTGGTCTTCACGCTGGAGTCGGATCGCACGGGTGGAAAGAGCAGCCATCAGTTCGCTGAAGTGCATCGGTAAGCATCCTGCTTTGCCTGGAATGGGTAGTGGCCGACACGCTAATGGATCGTGACTGGGCGGTCTGACATGGGAAGCGGGGACAAGGGGGATATGCCTGATGGGATGGGCGCTGAGAGGTGTTCGCTGAGAGGTGTGCGTCGTGGCGGGTGCGGCGCTTGTAAGATCGAGCGCCGCCCGCGCGGCGCATCGCGAGCTGCGCTCGCTCCTACGTTTGTTTCGGGCCAGTAACGCCCGTGACCGGTGCGCGTGTACGCCTGGTTTGCCTAAGCAGATGTCACAGGCGCCTGCGCTTGCCCAGGCTGGGGATGGTGGTCGCCGGGATCACGACCTGCTCCTGTTCCGGCCGGGTGCTGGCTGCCAGGCCCGACAAGGTAGGTTGGCTGAACAAGGTCCTGGCATCGACGTGCAGGCCGGCCTGGCGCATGCGTGCGACCAGGCCGACCGCCAGCAGTGAGTGCCCGCCCAACTCGAAGAAGTTGTCATCCCGGCCGACCTGCTCGATTTTCAGCACCTCGGCCCAGATCGCTGCAAGCGCTGCTTCCACCTCCCCCTGCGGCGCGTGGTAGGCGCGGCTGATCACCGCGTGTGCATCCGGTTCTGGCAATGCAGCGCGGTCCAGCTTGCCGTTGGCACTCAGTGGCAGGTGCGCCAACGCCACGAACGCCTGGGGCACCATGTACTCGGGCATGCACCCCAGCAGGTGGCTGCGCAGTACTGCCAGGGCGGGTGCCGACGTACCGGGGCGGCAGGTGAAATACGCCACCAGGCGCTCGTCGCGCATCAGCACCACCGCCTGGTCCACCGCGGGGTGGGCCGCCAGGGAGGCTTCGATTTCACCCAGCTCCACGCGCAAGCCACGCAACTTGACCTGGAAATCATTGCGCCCGATGAAATCCAGCTGGCCATCGGCCCGGTAGCGCACCAGGTCACCCGTGCGGTACAGCCGGTCGCCGTCGACGAACGGGCTGGCGATGAAGCGCTCGGCCTGCAACTGCGCCAGCCCCAGGTAGCCGCGCGCCACGCCAACCCCGCCAATGTGCAGCTGCCCCACCGCCCCCACCGGCACCGGGCGATCATGTTGATCGAGCACGTACAAACGGGTATTGGCAATCGCCCTGCCGATCGGCGGCGCCTGCTCGGGTACGGGTTCGTGGGGCTGCAAGGTCCAAGCGGTGCTGTCCACCGTTGCCTCGGTGGGGCCGTACACGTTGTGCACCCGCACCTTGGGCAGGCGTTGGCGCACGCTGCGCAGCAAGGCCACGGTCAGGTCGCCGCCACCACAGAAAATGTCGGTCAGGCTGGTGCAACGCTCCACGCCGGGCTGTTCCAGAAACGAGTGCAGCAACGCGGGTACGAACTTGACCACCGTCACCTGCCGGGCCTGCACCAGCGCTACCAGGTAAGCCGGGTCACGATGGCCATCCGGGCGGGCCAGTACCAGGCGCAACCCGGCGGTGAGCGGCCAGAACAGTTCCCACACCGAGCCGTCGAAGGTGCACGGCGCCCTTTGCAGCAACGCGTCACCCGGCCGTGGTGGGCGAATGTGCGAGCCCCAGTGCATGAGGTTGCACAGGCCGCGGTGTTCGATCATCACGCCCTTGGGTATGCCGGTCGAGCCTGAGGTGTACATCACATAGGCCAAGTGCCTGGGCCCCAGGCCCCCCACCTGCGGGTTGCCGACTGCGCTGGCTTGCCAGCCATCAGTGTCCAGGTCGAGCACGGGGCACGGCGCATTACCGAACAAGCCACGGGTAGCGCCCTGTACCAGCACGGCCAGCGGTTCACTGTCCTGCAGCATGAAGCGCAGGCGCTCTTCAGGGTATTCCGGGTCCAGCGGCACATAGGCGCCGCCCGCCTTCATCACCCCGAGCAAGGCCACCATCAGGCAGATGCCACGCTCTATACACACCCCCACCCGGCGGTCCGGGCCCACACCCAATGCGATCAGATGATGGGCCAGCCGGTTGGCCTGTTCATTCAGGCATTGGTAGCTCAGGCTGCCTTGCTCGTCCTGTACGGCGATGGCATCGGGGGTACGGTGTACCTGTGCCTCGAACAATGCAGGCAGGGTCTGGCCATAAGGGCTGCTGCGGTCCTCGCTGTCGTTGAAACCGTGCAGCAGCAGTTGCAGTTCGCCCTCCGGGATCGGGCACAGCGTGTGCAGCCCGGCGGTGTTCTGGGACGCCAGGGCGTGGTTGAGCTGGCCCAAGGCCTCGAGCAGAAAGCCCAGTACCCGCTGTGCACCCAGGGCACAGGGCGCCCGCACGGCCAGTTGCAACGCATCACCAAGGTCATCCACGGTCAGCACCAAACCGTGGCTGTGCACTTCGCTGGCCTCCACCAGTTCCACCCCGGGCAGCACCTGGCCAAAGCCCACGCCGCCCTGGCGGTAGTTCACCAGGCTGTCGAACAGCGGCGTGCCCGCGGGCTGGCCACTGCATTGCTGGGCGAGGATCAACGGTGCATCTTCATGGGCAAGCAACGCCGCTAACCCCGCGTGGGTATCGCTCAGCGCCTGCTGGGGCGAGCAGTCGGCCAGCTGGACGCACAGCGGCAGGCTGTTGATGAACATACCCATGGCACGGTCGGCGCCGGGCCCGGCCATGCTGCGCCCCAGCAACACCGTGCCGAGCACCACCTGGTCGCGGCCGCCGAGGCTACCCAGCACCTGGGCCCAGGCCAGGTGCAGCAGGCTGGCGAGGCTGGCACCGTGCCTACGGGATTGCAGGCGCAGCCCAGTGATCAGTTCAGGCTGCAGGTCGAGGGTGCGGCTTTCCACGTCCTGTTCGTCCAGCGTTGCCCCGCCCCACCCTTGCAAAGGTGGCTGCGGCTGGCGCTCGGCAAGCTGATTGCGGAAAAACGCCTCATGGGCGGCCTGGCGCTCGGGGCGTGTGCTGACGGCCACGTAGTCGCGATAGGGTACCGGCACCGGTAACTGCTGCGCCTGCCCGGCCATGCAGGCGCGCAGCTCGCCCAGCAGCACCTGGAGCGAAACCGCGTCGTTGACCAGGTGATGGAAGCGCAGCAGGCCTCGCCAACGGCCTTGCGCAGCGTCCTGGGTATACACCAGGGCCATCATGGGCGCTGCCAGCAACGACAACGGCTGTAGCTGTGGGTCAAAGTGGCTGCGCAACTGCTCGGCCGGGCCGTGCCAGTGCTGTACCGGCAAGCGGGCGTTTCGCCACACGACCTGCTGGGGTGCCTGCAGGCCTTCCCAGACAAGGCTGGTGCGCAGGATGTCGTGGCGATCGATGATCTGCTGCAGCGCCTCGGCGAACGCCTGCAACTGCTCGGCCGTGGTGAAGGCAAACAGCGCCTGCTGCTGGTACGGGTCCCGCGCATCGGTCACATGGTGGTACAGCAGCCCCTGCTGCAAGGGCGCCAGGGGGTAGATTTCCTGCACATTGGCGGCGCCGCCCGGCACGGTGCCCACGATGTGGTCGATGGTGGCCTGGCCCAGGGAGGTGAGCGGCAACATCGGCGGGGTAATGCACTGGCAGCCCGGGGGGACGGCGCGCGCCGGCGTGGCCACGGTGTCGATGGGGCGAGCGCTGGCCGCCAGCGCGGCCAGGGTGGATTGCCCAAACAGCACCTGCACATCGGCTTGCAGGCCTTGCTGACGCATGCGCTCGATCAATTGCACCGCAAGCAGCGAGTGGCCGCCCAGCTCGAAGAAGTGGTCACGCCGGCCCACACGTTCAACCTGCAACAGCTCGGCCCATAACTGTGCCAGGCAGCACTCAACCTCGCCCTGCGGCGGCTCATGCTCACGCCGTACGCTGGCCGCTTCGTCTGCTGCCGGCAAGGCGCGCCGGTCCAGCTTGCCGTTGGCTGTCAACGGCCAGCGAGCAACGCGTACGTAGGCCGCCGGTAGCAACGCGACGGGCAGGCGGTCACGCAGATGATCATGCAGTTCGCGGGGCGCGACCGTCTGGTCTGCCATGAACCAGGCCTGCAACTGCCCTTCACGCAGCATGACCACTGCTTCGCCCACTGCCGCGTGGCTGCACAGCGCCGCCTCGATTTCGGCCAACTCTACCCGTACCCCGCGGATCTTCACCTGGTCGTCGTTGCGCCCCAGGTACTGCAATGCACCATCTGGCTGCCAGCGCACCCAGTCGCCGGTGCGGTACATACGCGCCCCCGGCTGCGGGCTGAACGGGTCGTGCAGAAAGTGCTCGGCGGTCATCTGCGGCTGGTTCAGGTAGCCACGGGCAACGCCTTCGCCACCGATGTACAACTCACCGGCCGCGCCAACCGGCAGCTGGCTGCGCTGCGCATCCAGCACGTACAGCCGGGTGTTGGCCACCGGGCCGCCAATGTGCAACGGGCCGCCGGGTACCACCAGGCCCGACGTCGCCACCACCGTGGTTTCTGTGGGGCCGTAGTTGTTGATCACCTGGTAGCCGCGCTCGCGGCCAAGACGGCGCAAGCGGTCGCCCCCCACCAGCAGGGTGCGCAAGGTCGGGTGCTGGTGGCCTTGGGCAAAGGCGTGCTCGGCCACAGGGGTTGGCAGAAAACTCACGTCCAGTGGCTGGGCACGCCACCAGGCCAGCAATGCATCGATGTCTTCGGCGCCGTCGCGCACAGGCGCCAAGTGCAAGGTCGCCCCGCAGCACAGTGCCGGCCAGGTTTCCCAGGCCATGGCGTCGAAGCCAAAGCCGGCGACGCTGGACTGATGGCGACCTGGGCCGAGGTCGAAGCGGCTGCAATGCCAATCGACCAGGTTGGCCAGCATGCGTTGCTCCACCATCACGCCTTTGGGTTGCCCGGTCGAGCCGGAGGTATAAATGACGTAGGCCAGGTGCTCGGGTGACTGCGGCAGGAACCTGAAGCCGGCGGCGGGCTGGCCCTGCCATGCAAACCGGTCCAACTCGATCTGCGGCCGGCCATGGGCAGGCAGGCGCTCACTGAAGCGCGACAAGGTCAGCACCACCTGCGGCGCGCTGTCGCGCAGCAGGTAGGCAATACGCTCTGTGGGGTGGGTGGCGTCGATCGGTACGTAGGCAGCCCCGCTTTTGAGCACCGCCAGCAGCCCTGCCAAGGTGTCCAGCCCGCGCTGGCCCACCACCGCCACCCGCTGCTCGGGGGTGACGCCCAGGCTTGCCAGGTGCTGGGCCAGCAAGGTCGCCCGGCGGTCCAGTTCGCCATAGCTCAGTTGGTGTTCACCGAAGCGCGCAGCAATGGTATGCGGGCGGGTGTTGGCCTGCCACTCGATGCGCCGCTGGATCAACGCCGCGTCGCCTGCGGCCAGCGTGCGCCCCGTGTCGTTCCAGCGCCGCAGGCTGTGTTGATCTGCCTCGGTCAGCACCACGAACGCAGCCACCGCCAGCTGCGGCTGGGCCAGGCCCTGCTCCAGCACATGCAGCAGACGCGCCGCCAGGGCCTGCACTTCGTCGTCCGCCAGCCATGCGCGATCATGCACCAGGTGCAGGCGCGCGGCGCCGGTGTGGGTGTTGCAGCGCAGGTGAATACTCAGCGGTGCAGGTTCATGGCCGTTGCTGATCATCACGGTATGGCTGGCGGTGTCACCGATGCACAGGGCGTTGGTGTCCTCCTCAAACGACACCAGCACTTCGAACAGCCGTGCTCGCCCGCCAGGTTGAACTGCCAGTTCGCGCTGCAACGCGCTAAGGGCGTAGCGTTGATGGCGAAAGTCCTGTTTCAGCGCCTCGGCAATGCCCTGGACCAACGGCGCAAACGCCAACGCGCGACCGAAGCCCATGCGCAATGCACTCACTTGCGTGAACAGCCCAAGCGTGGCCTTGAACTGTGCATTGCTGCGGTTGCGCACAGGTAAGCCCACCACCCATTCATCGCGTTGCCAAGTGCGGCTCACACACACGTGCAGCGCGGCCAGCAATACGTGGAATGGCGAGGCGTTCAGCGGCGCGGCCAGCCCGCGCATGCGTGCCAGCAGGCTTGGGGCAAACGCCAGTTCCAGCGCGCCACTCGGCGAGGGGGCGTGCTCAGGTTGTTGGCGGGGTTGCAACAGCGGGTCGGGTAGGCTTGCATACCGGGCCAGCCAGTAGGCACGGTCCTTGGCGTGGCGCGCAGAGGCCTGATAGCGGGCATCGTCTTCGATGAAGGTTGTGTAGGACGGTGCGCTGCCCGGCAGGGGCTGGCCCAGTTCAAGCTGCCGGTACAGGTGGGCAAGCTGCTTGAACCATTGATCGACACCCCAGCCGTCCAGCACCAGGTGGTGAGCCTTGAGCGCCAACAGGTGTTGATGCTCGTCGATGCGCACCAGCATCACCCCCCATAGAGGCGCTGTGCTCAGTTCGAAAGGCGTTTGCATCCAGCCCTGTAGCAGGGCGCGTGCTGCCTGTAGCGGGTCTTGACTGGCCTGCACGTCATCCACTGCAAAGCGCACAGGCGTGGCGCCGGCAAAGCACTGGCGCGCGATGCCCTGGTCGGTGACCAGCGCAGCCCGCAGCCCATCGTGCAGCCGCGCCAAGTGCGCAATGGCCTGCTCCAGCCGTGCCTGGTCCACCGGGCCGTGCACATGCAGGTAGGCGCCAATGTTATACAGCGGCGAAGGCCCGTGGCTGAGCTGGTCCAGCCAGATGTCCTGCTGGGCAACGGTCAGGTCGAAAGTGTCGGCGACGGGCATGATTCGGCAGGTCCTTCTGATTGATCATCCGCCGATTCAACCACTGGCCCTGCGCGCTGTATGGCCTGTTAAACCCGGACATCCCGCCAGTTGCAGCCGTTGGCTTAATGTTGTGTAGGACATTGGCTATAAGCCTGCGCGTGTGATGGCGCACGGCATACCGTATGCGTCGCGATCCGGTCGCAACCGTCGCAGTTCTGACGTCAAAATGCTGGCATCCTGCAATCTCACCGGTCGCCGCACGCTCGGCCCGGCCTTTCCACAGCGGCAGACCATGGCATTTTCTGTCCCCGATTCCCATTACAGACGCCCAGGCCCTGGCGGGCTTGAATAGGTGCCAACCACATCCGCCCCAACGTCGAGGAACGCCTGAGCGCGCACCTGCCGCAAACCTTTGGCTACAGGAAAACAGACATGATGCTGAGCAGCCCCCGCGAACACCGCCCCGACCCGCAACTGTACCTGCAGTTGGGCGAACTCATCGCCGGCACCGGTGGCGCAGGCTTTGCCGGGCAGATGCTGCGGCTGGTGCAGGCCCAGGTGTTCGTGCATTGGCTGGAGCTCAGTGAATGGACACTCGACCTGCCCCAGGCCGAGCCCAGCACTATCCAGGTACTGGGCAGCGCCGGGCTGGATCCTGTGCAGCACAGTGGCCGCTGCTTGCGTCAGCCGCTGCTGCAACGCATCCGGCAGATGCACGACCCGCTGCTGATCGAGTTCAAGGCTTCTCACGGCAGTTGCCAGCAGCACAACAGCCACCAGTGCCATGTGGTGTCCTGCAGCGGGAGCAAGCGCTGGGTCATCAGCTTTCACCGGCAGCCCAGCCAGCCGGCCTTCTCCCTCGGCGACCTGTCACAGCTCAAGAACCTGTGCGAAACCTTGCTGCCCTTGGTGGAACACCACGGCCAGTTACTGGACCACAGTATTCGCCCTCCTGGTAGCGCACCGAACGATTCGGAACCCACTGCGCTGCGCCAGGCCTTTGCCGAGCGCTTGAGCAAGGAGGCGGTGAGGCTGTCGGTGCGGGAACAGGAAGTGTGCCTGGGCCTGCTCACCGGGGGCACCGTTCCAGAAATGGCCCAGCGCCTGAATGTGAAGAACAGCTCGGTGGAGACCTACCTCAAGCGCGCCACCGCCAAGCTCGGTGTGAGTGGCCGACATGGCCTGGCCAAGTGGATGGCCGGGGCCTCCTAACCTGAAAGCGGCATCGTGTAACTAAATAATGCATTTGATAATGATTCGTAGTACTTTCGCGGCGCAGTTATAACTTCCACTTCACTGCCCTCTTTCAGGACCGTACTGTCGATGCGTCGCACGTTCGTTTCGCTTTGTGTTCTTCATGCTATTTCCCCCCTGGCTTTTGCCGCACCGGGTGCCCCAGGTGACGCGGCCCAGATCGAACTCCAGGCCTTGAGCATCACCGGTAGCGCCGACAGCGAGCGGGCTGATGGCCCGGTGGACGGCTACAAGGCCAGCCGCTCAGCCAGCGCCACCCGCACCGACACCGCCTTGCACGACACGCCCCAGTCGCTAAGCGTGGTGCCCAAGGATGTGCTGCAGGACACCGGTGCCACCCGCCTGCAGGATGGCCTGGACTACGCCGGCGGCGTCGGCCGGGCCAACAACTTTGGTGGCCAGGGCCTTACCACCTTTACCGTTCGCGGCTTTACCACCGGCGAGTTCTATCGCAACGGGTTCCCGATCAACCGCGGCTACCCCAACGCGCCAGACGCCAACACCGTCGAGCGCCTGGAGGTAATCCGCGGGCCGGCCAGCAGCCTGTACGGCCGTGGCGACCCTGGCGGCACCTTCAATGTGGTCAGCAAGCAGCCGCTGGCAGATCCGAAAGTAACCCTGGGCACCCAGGTGGATGACCAGGGCATGCACCGCGCCACGCTGGACGCCACTGGGCCACTGACTCAGGACGGCGCCCTGGCCTACCGCCTGAACGTGCTGGGTGAAGGGGGTGAAAGCTTTCGCGACGATGTGCAGAGCGAGCGCTACGACGTGGCCCCGGTGCTCAGCTGGCAGGTGAACGACAGCACCAAGATCGTCTTCGAAGGCGACTTCATGCGCAACAACCACCCGCTGGACCGTGGCCTCACCCGATACGCCACGCAGACGCGCAGCGCCTCGCGTGACACCTACATCTGGGAAAAAGGCAGCGACAACCTGCTGCACAACGACAACAACATGGCCCAGGTCCGCTTCGAGCACTTGCTCAACGACAACTGGACCCTGGCCGGTGGTTTCCAGTTTCTGGACGGCAGCCTGAAGGGCAACGCGGTAGAGGCCAACAAGGCGCCCGCCGACGGCCATACCCTGCAGCGCAACTTCAACTACCGCAAGCTGGAGTGGACCGACCGCGACTGGCAATTGAACCTGACCGGGCACTTCGACACCGGCACGTTCAGCCACACGCTGCTGACCGGCGTGGAGTACGAAAATTACGACTACAACTCGATCATTCAGCGCTCGTCGGCGAAAGATGGCACCTACCCGATCGATATCTACCACCCCGTGCTGGGCCAGCCACGCCCCGCGCTCACCCGCACCACCACCTGGGACAAGGAAAACCTGCAGACCTGGGCGTTCTTCATCCAGGACCAGGTTGCCCTCACCGACCGCCTGAAGGCCCTGGCCGGCGTACGCTTCGAGCGCTTCGAGCATGACTACGACGACAAGCTGCCGACCAACCGCGATTTCAGCAAGGGCGAAAATGGCGTCACACCCCGTCTGGGCCTGCTCTACGACCTGACTGACACTGTGGCGGTGTATGCCAACACGGCGCGTTCGTTCAAACCCAACACCGGCACCCCTGCCAGTGGCGGCAGTGGCTTCGACCCGGAAAAAGGCAAGTCCTACGAGCTGGGCGTGAAGTGGGAAGCGCTGGATCGGCAGCTCAGCGTCGACGCTGCGATCTACCATATCGTCAAGGAAAATGTGCTGGCCAACGATCCCAACGACCCGACGGGCACCTTCAAGGTAGCGGCCGGTGAGGTCCGCAGCCGTGGCCTGGATATCAACGTGGCCGGCAACCTGACCCCCGAATGGCGGATAATCGGCGGCTATTCCTATGTGGATGCCGAGGTCACCAAGGACACCACCCTGCCGTCGGGCACGCGACTGGCCAACATTCCGCGCAACACCTTCAGCCTGCTGAACACCTACGAATTCCAGGACGGCGTGGCCAAGGGCCTGGGGCTGGGTGTGGGTGTGAAATATGTGGATGACCGCGCCGGGCAGACTGCCGCAACCACGTACACCATGGAGCGCTACAACGTGGTCGACTTGCTGAGCTTCTACAAGGTCAACGAACACGTACGTGTGAACCTGGACTTGAAGAACGTGTTCAACAAAGGCTACGACGAAGGCTCATTCAACAGCTACGTGTACCCGGGGGCACCGCGTACGTTGCAGGCGGGGGTTTCCTACACGTTCTAAGGTGCGCCAGGCCTGTGGGCAGCGAGCCCACCCACAGGCCTGCTGCTATCAGAAGCCCTTGCTGTAAAACAGCGAGTACGACTCGATGCCGTCGTTGGGCTGCTTGATGCCGGCGTTGGAGTAGTGAATGGCACGGATGCCGACCTTCTGCTCCGACGGCAGTTTCAGGCCCAGGCCGATGCGGTCTTCGAAGTTGAACGACGAACCCAGGTGTTGGTCACCCACGTTGGTCTTGGAGAAGGCCGCGATGCCGATGCCCGCCTCGATGTAAGGGGTGTAGGTGAAGCCGCTGAATTCATAGGTGAATACCGGGGCGAACGACAGGGAGTGCGCGCCGCTGGCGTCACCGCCCTCCCAGTAGGTGTAGCCGGCATCCCAGTAGCCGGTCAGGTGGCCGACACTGCTCTCTAGCCACTTCTTGTCCCAGTCGAAGGACAAGCCGATGCGGTAGGTCATGTCGCCTTGGCTGGTCGCGCCTACAGCGCCGGAAATCTGCGCGGCCTGGGCCAGGTTGGCCCCCGCAAAAGCCAGCAAGGCGGCGGCGAGCGACGCTGCAATACGGGTTTTCATCAACGACATCTCCTGATGGTGTACACGGCAAACGGGGGCTTTGGCCCCTCGAAATATGGGGTGACCCTTAAGCTTTTTTTGGTCACAACAAGTAATACTTTCCTGATTATTGTCCACTTGTTCAGGAAGAAGAAAGGAAAATGCCATCATTGACGCCAAAAAACTTCCCTGAGGAACGAGTGGCCAAGCCACCAGACCTGATGTTTGAAAAATAATTCATTCATATCAGCTGGTTGTACTACTTTCCTCAAGCAATTTCACAAATGCGCTCAGGCTCTGCGACACGGTGCCCCGCCGCCACACCAGCCACGTTTTGAGGTAGCGGAAGTCTTCACACATGGGCCATGCGCTCACGGTGCTGCACCCGGGCATGTTGTCCAGCATGGTGCGCGGCATCATGGCCAACCCTGCGCCTGCACTGACGCACGCCAGCATGCCGTGGTAGGACTCCATCTCGTGGATCTTGCCTGGCACCGCCTGGTCCTGCACAAACCAGTTCTCGAAGTGGTGCCGGTAGGAGCAGTTGGCGCGAAAGGCGTAGATGCTTTCGCCATTCACATCCTGGGCCCGGGTGACCGGTGGGTGGTTGAGTGGCGAGATGATCACCATTTGCTCTTCGAACACCGGCATCCCCTCGAGCGTGGGGTGCAGTATGGGGCCATCGACAAATGCAGCCACCAGCCGCCCCGACAGCACCCCCTCGAGCATGGTGCCCGAGGGCCCGGTGGACAGGTCCAGGTCCACCTTGGGGTAGCGCTGGTTATAAGCGGCCAGCAGCGCTGGGATACGTACCGCTGCAGTGCTTTCCAGCGAACCCAGGGCAAACGTGCCCTGAGGGTCTTCACCCGCTACCGCAGCACGGGCTTCGTGCACCAGGTCGAGAATGCGGCGGGTGTACTCAAGGAAGTTCCAGCCAGCGGGTGACAGCCGCAGGCGGCTTTTTTCCCGAATGAACAAGTCAACGCCCAGGTCTTCTTCCAACTGCTTAATACGTGTGGTGAGGTTGGACGGCACACGGTGAATGTGCTGGGCGGCAGCGCTGATGCTGCCCTGCTCCGCCACAGCCTTGAAAATTTCCAGTTGCACGAGGTCCACTGCATTCTCCAAACGTGAATGTTTCGCTCATTATTATTCAGTTTTCATTAAACCCCTAGCCCGCTAGTCTGGCTCCACTGCCTAATAACAGCGAGAGATCCTTGCCATGAGTGCGATCAGCAGCCAGACCCACGCCATCTCCCTCGACCCGTTCACCGGCGAGCAGATCGGTGCCTACCCGTTCGACAACGACGCCGCACTGGAAGCGGCGCTGCAACGTGCCAAGGTGGGTTATGCGCACTGGCGCCAGGTATCGCTGGCAGAGCGCAGCGAATACCTGTTGGCGCTGGGTGACGCACTGGAACGCCAGGCAGAAACCTTCGCCCAGATGATCAGCCGTGAGATCGGCAAGCCGATCACCCAGGCCCGTGGCGAGGTGGCCAAGTGCGTCGGCCTGTGCCGCTGGTACGCCGAGCACGGCCCGGCCATGTTGGCCCCGGAACCGACCCAAGTTGAGAAGGCCCGTATAGAGTATCGCCCGCTGGGGCCGATCCTGGCTGTGATGCCCTGGAACTTCCCTATCTGGCAGGTGCTGCGCGGCGCCGTGCCAGCCATTCTGGCCGGCAACACCTATGCCCTCAAGCACGCCCCGAACGTGATGGGCAGCGCCTACCTGCTGGGCAAGTTGTTCAAGGATGCTGGCCTGCCCGATGGCGTGTTCGAGGTGCTGAACGTGACCCCGGACGGTGTTACCCGCGCTATCAACGACCCGCGTATCGCCGCGGTCACCCTGACTGGCAGCGTGCGTGCCGGCATGGCCATCGGCGCACAAGCCGGTGCTGCCTTGAAGAAGTGCGTGCTGGAGCTGGGCGGTTCCGACCCGTTTATCGTACTGGCCGATGCCGACCTGGATGCTGCCGTGCAGGCCGCCGTGATCGGCCGCTACCAGAACACCGGCCAGGTGTGCGCGGCTGCAAAGCGCCTGATCGTGGAACAGGGCATCGCCGATGCCTTCACCCGCAAGTTCGTGGAAGCTACCCGCGCACTCAAGGTCGGTAACCCGCTGCAGGACGACACCTACGTCGGGCCGATGGCCCGCTACGACCTGCGTGATGAGCTGGACGGCCAGGTGCAAGCTACCCTGGCGGAGGGCGCCACGCTGTTGCTGGGCGGCAGCAAGGTAGAAGGCGTTGCCAACGTCTATGCGCCCACCGTACTGGGCGACGTCACCCGGGACATGACTGCCTTCAAGCAGGAGCTGTTCGGGCCGGTGGCCGCCATTATCACGGCCCGCGATGCGGAACATGCGGTGGAGCTGGCCAACGACAGCGATTTTGGCCTGGCATCGACCATCTACACCGCCGACTACGCCTTGGCCGAGCGCATGACCACGGCCCTGGATACCGGCGCGGTGTTCATCAACGGCTATTGCGCGTCCGACCCCCGCGTGGCGTTCGGCGGGGTGAAGAAAAGCGGGTTTGGCCGTGAACTGTCACACTTCGGCGTGCGTGAGTTCACCAACGCGCAAACCGTCTGGCTGGACCGCAACTGACCTCTCCATCAGGGGCTGTGGCACAGCCCCTGATGTTCAATCGCGAACTTGGTCCTTGACCCAGTCCAGCATCCCACCTGGCACGATCAACTCGTGCCGGGCGCGCGAGCAGGCGGTGTACAACCCCGCCAGCATGCGTGCCCGCTCATGGCGATTACCCGCCACCTGCGGGGGCACCATCAGCTCCGGCGACACCATCACCCGGGCGAACTCCCTGTTTTTCACATCCCGCACCCGGCCCAGGAACAACGTGGGCGCCTTGTCCCAGCGGTAACGGCTTTTGGCCTTGGCGAAATGCGCTGGGGTGTAGCCTTTGCCCAGCATGTTGTGCACCGCGATGAACGCCTTGTCGTCGCCCTTGTCCTGGGCCAGTGCCTGCCAGCTGGCATAGCGGAACAGCATGGGGTGGCGCGGGCGTGTGCCATGGCGGTACAGCTCGATGCAGTCTTCGACGAACAGTTCGAAATCCTTGCGCGCACTTGGCAGCAGCACAAAGGGTACGCCCTGGTGGGTCAGGCGCTGGAACCAGCCGAACAGCCCCCATTCGTCATCGACGATCAAGGCGGTGGGCTGCTCCGGTACCGTCACGGTGTCAAAGAAGCTGACGCGGGTGTAGTGCTCGGCACTGCCGCTGAACGCGGCCTGGATGGACGCCGGGTGCGCCTGAATGAGCGGGTTGAGCACGTTGTCCATGGCGGGGCCCGCACGCAGCGAATGGTCGATGTAGCGCTGGCGGATGAAACCGCCATGGTGCGGGCTGAGGCCATTGAGGTTCTGCAACTCGTCGCCCAGCGCGATGACCGACTGCGGAGTGCGGTCGAGCACAGCCAGCATGGGCGCGGACAGCTCGTGGGCCTCATCGACGATAACGTGGGTGTAGCGTGAATCAATCATGTAGCCAGTGAGCGACAACAACTTGATCCGGTGGTAGTCGCGCAGGGGCAGCTGGATGTCCCGCGCCGATGGGCGTATCAGCTCTTGCCAGTACAGGCGGGCCTTTTCCAGCAGCACTTCCTGGTCCAGAGGCGTGGTGCCCGCCCCGGCCCAGGGCAGGTGCTGCAGTTGCAGCTGGCTGTCGGCGCTGTAACAGAAGGTGCGTACCGCCCTTATGCACAGCGCAACCACGTCGCGGGCGGCCAGCGGGCCGATGTCGGGAATCCCCAACCAACGCACCACCTGAGCCTCCTGGGGGCGCCAGGACCGTTTGGTGCGGTAGGCGTCACGCAGGCGGAAGCCATTGCTGGTGAGGTCGCGGTTGAGTAGCTCGTCGGCCAGTTGCCCGAAGGTGAGCGCGGTGTACGCAGCGGCATCCTTCACCCGTGCCTGCAATGCGCGCAACTGGCCTTCGGTCAAAGCCAGCAGGAGGGTGCGCTTGGGGTCCAGCAGGCGGGCGAACTGATGGATCAGGAAGGTCTTGCCGGTACCGGCGAAGCCCTGCACGGCGACCGATTCGTCGACGCCACTGAGGAACTCGCGCAGCAGCCGATTCTGTTGGTCACTGAGCATCAGGTCGCTGGCCAGGGCTGGCAGGTACACGGGGTGCAGCGGTGTCACACGCTGGCGATACAGGTCGGCGAACTGGAACCGCCACTCACCCTGCTCATCGAGCAGTTCGTCGGCGCTGCAGGGCACATCATCCGCCAGCAGGGCGATGCCATTCTCGCCCAGCATGCCCAGGCCCATGGCAAACGCCTCGCGGTCGAACTGCTGCTGCACCTGGCCTTGAAAACGCCCAGGTGCGGCGGCCTCGACCTGGCTGGCGATACGCACCACCTCGGCAAACCTGCGCTCTTGTGCGTCTGCTGTGGCAGTAGCCGGCTGGCGCGGCAGGTTCTGCACGAACACGGCAGCCGCAGCCTGAAGCAGCGAGGCCGTGGCCAGGAAGTGGGCAGGGGTGTCGTTGGCGAGGCGGTCAGCCTGTTCGCCGGACAAAGGCAGATAGAACATCGGCACCTCGGGTTGATCAGGGCGGCACCATAGCAATTTTCAGGGGGGAATGCAGGCCAATGTCAGGCCATCCCCACCCTCACCCGCTTCAACGTTTCGCTTGGAAACTCCTTGAACAACTGCCTGTAACTCTCTGAAAACCTTCCTAAATGCCAAAACGACCAGCGCATGGCGACCTCTGCCACCGTGACGCCACTGTCACGCAGCAGGTCACGCCTGGCGCCATTGAGCCGGCGCAAGCGCAACCATTGTGCAGGTGGCATACCGGTAAATGCGCGGAACGCCTGTTGCAACTGGCGCAGCGACACCCCGGCCACGTCTGCCAGCTCCACCAGGTTGAGCGTTTCTTCAGGGCAATCGGCTGCCCATTCACTGACCGAACGCATGATCGCCCGCGCCTCGTCACGCCGGCCCAGGGCCGCGCCCTGCAGGCGCTGGCAGGCGTTGTCCAGAATGAACAGGCAGTCCTCCAGCAATTGCGGCGCCAGGGCCTGGCCCTGGTGCGGGCAGCCCGCTTCGGCCAGTTGCCGCAATGTGGCACTGAGCCAACTGCCGAACAACGCGTTCTGCCTGCTGCCCAGCGGCATCATGTACAGGCCGTCCAGCCGCGATGGGTGCAGCCCCTGCTGCGCCAGGAAGGCCTGGTCGAACACCACTGCTACCTCCTGGTAGTTCTCTGGCGTGATCCAAATGTTGCGGCTGTGCTCGTTCAGCAGGTACAGGCTGTCATCGCTGCGGTCGAAACAGAACGTGAGGGACCCCGGCGGCGCACGGAAAAACTGCTCTACCCGGGTATTGAGGCGCTCCTCGTACACCTGCACGCCATCGAGGCCCAGGCTGCGCAGCTCACCATTGAAATGCCCCGGGGACATCTGCCGGTATTGCTGCTGCCAGCCAGGGGTGGCACGCACTTGCTCAGTGACGTCGGTGGTGTGAAACGCCTGAACCTGCATCGCATTGGCGGTTGTCACGCAATATCCTGACTGCACTCTTTTGGTGCATTGGTAAGTGGTAAAAGTGGATAGATCACCCAGTCATCAGTCGCCAAGATAGCCCTCAGCGCGTCACCTGGGAAGCACCTGCCTGCGTTGCTACCCGCCTGAAACCCAACCAAGAGGTCTGTATGAACGCCCCTTTCGATCAGCTGTCCGCCTGGCTGAAAGAACACCGCATCACCGAAGTCGAATGCGTGATCAGCGACCTGACCGGCATCGCCCGCGGCAAGATCGCCCCGACCGCCAAGTTTCTGCATGAACGTGGCATGCGCCTGCCGGAGAGCGTGCTGCTGCAGACCGTGACCGGCGACTACGTGGATGACGACATCTACTACAGCCTGCTGGACGCGGCCGACATCGACATGGTGTGCCGCCCCGACCCCACCGCGGTCTACCAGATACCCTGGGCCATCGAACCCACCGCGATCGTGATTCACGATACCTTCGACAAACAGGGCAACCCCATTGCGCTGTCGCCGCGCAACGTGCTCAAGAAAGTACTCAAGCTCTACGCCGACAAAGGCTGGCAGCCGATCGTCGCTCCGGAGATGGAGTTCTACCTGACCAAGCGCTGCGAAGACCCAGACTTGCCGTTGCAGGTACCGCTGGGCCGTTCTGGTCGCGCCGAAAGTGGCCGCCAGTCGTTTTCCATCGACGCCGCCAACGAATTCGACCCCCTGTTCGAAGATGTCTACGACTGGTGCGAGCTGCAAGGCCTGGACCTGGACACCTTGATCCATGAAGACGGCCCGGCGCAGATGGAGATCAACTTCCGCCACGGCGACGCCCTGGACCTGGCTGACCAGATCACGGTGTTCAAGCGCACCATGCGCGAAGCTGCGCTCAAGCACAACGTGGCTGCCACCTTCATGGCCAAGCCGATCACCGACGAGCCCGGCAGCGCCATGCACCTGCACCAGAGCGTGGTGGACATCGCCACGGGCAAGCCGATTTTCGCCAACGACGACGGCAGCATGAGCACGTTGTTCCTGCACCATATTGGCGGTTTGCAGAAGTACATCCCCAAGTTGCTGCCGATGTTTGCACCCAACGTCAACTCGTTTCGCCGCTTCCTGCCAGACACCTCGGCACCGGTGAACGTGGAGTGGGGTGAAGAAAACCGCACCGCAGGCCTGCGGGTGCCCACCTCCAGCCCCGAGTCGATGCGCGTGGAAAACCGCCTGCCCGGCGCCGACGCCAACCCCTACCTGGCCATCGCGGCCAGCCTGCTGTGCGGCTACCTGGGCATGGTCGAACAGATCGACCCCAGCGCACCGGTGCAGGGCCGTGCCTACGAGCGGCGCAACCTGCGCCTGCCGATCACCATCGAAGACGCCCTGCAGCACATGGAAGACTGCGAAACCGTGCAGCAGTACCTGGGCAAGCAGTTCGTCCAGGGGTATGTGGCGGTCAAGCGTGCCGAGCATGAAAACTACAAGCGGGTCATCAGCTCGTGGGAGCGCGAGTTCCTGATGCTGAGCGTCTGAGCCACCGGGGCTGCGCCGCAGCCCCGCTACACCGACTTCGAACAACAAGACCAACGAGGTGTTCCCATGCGTCATCTGCACACCCTGACGGCGGCTGCACTCACCCTGCTGTTCGCCACCACCAGCCACGCCGAATCCAGCGTCAGCGTGTACAACTGGACCGACTACATCGGTGACACCACCCTGGCCGACTTCCAGGCCAGCAGCGGCATCAAAGTGGTGTATGACGTGTTCGACTCCAACGAAACCCTGGAGGGCAAGCTGCTGGCCGGGCGCACAGGTTATGACGTGGTGGTGCCCTCGAACCACTTCCTGGCCCGCCAGGCCCAGGCCGGCGCGTTCATGCCGCTGGACCGCAGCAAGCTGCCCAACTGGCAGCATCTGGACCCCAAGTTGCTGAAACTGCTGGAGCAGAACGACCCCGGCAACCGCTATGCCGTGCCCTACCTGTGGGGCACCAACGGCATCGGCTACAACGTCGACAAGGTCAAGGCCGCCCTGGGCATCGACCGTATCGATTCGTGGGCGGTACTGTTCGAGCCCGAGAACCTGAAGAAGCTCAAGCAGTGCGGTGTGGCGTTCATGGACTCCCCGGATGAACTGTTCCCGGCCATGCTCAACTACCTGGGCATGAACCCGCGCAGTGAAAATGCGGCCGACTACCCCAAGGCTGAAGCACGCCTGCTGGCGCTGCGCCCGTACATTACCTACTTCCACTCCTCCAAATACGTGTCAGACCTCGCCAACGGCAACATCTGCATCGCCTTCGGCTACTCCGGCGATGTGTTCCAGGCCGCCCACCGCGCCGCCGAGGCCAAGAACGGTGTGAAAATCGCCTACAGCATCCCCAAGGAGGGCAGCAACCTCTGGTTCGACCTGCTGGCCATCCCCAAGGATGCCAACAACCCGGAACAGGCCCTCGCCTTCATCAACTACCTGATGGACCCCAAGGTGATCGCCAAGGTCAGCGACACGGTCGGGTACGCCAACGGCAACCCGGATGCCAAGGCCTTCATGGATGCAGCCTTGGTAAACAACCCCGAGATCTATCCGCCGCAGGAGGTACTCGACAAGCTGTACATCTCCACCACCCAGAGCCCGAAGATCATGCGCCTGATGACCCGGTCCTGGACCAAGATCAAGTCCAACCGCTGAGCCGAGAATACCCATGCCTGCACAGAGCCAACACACTGCCTCGTACTATGCCGCCAGCGCCCGGCAACCGGCGCCCTACCCCAGCCTTGCGGGTGACCTGAGCGCCGATGTGTGCGTGGTCGGTGGCGGCCTCACCGGGGTCAACACCGCCCTGGAACTGGCTGAGCGCGGGCTGTCGGTGGTGCTGCTGGAAGGCCGGCGCATCGGCTGGGGGGCCAGTGGGCGCAACGGCGGCCAGCTGATCCGTGGCATCGGCCATGACGTCTCGGGCTTTGCTCGGCATGTGGGCCAGGAGGGCGTGCGTTACCTGAAGCAGGCCGGCATCGATTCGGTCACCCTGGTGGCCGACCGCATCGCCCGCTATGGCATCGCGTGCGACTTGCGCTGGGGCTTTTGCGAATTGGCCAACACCCCCGCCCAGTTCGAATCGTTCGTCGCCGAGCAGGATGACCTGACCAGCCTGGGGTATCGCCCCGAAACCCGCCTGGTCAGCGCCGAGCGCCTGCATGAGGTCGTGGCGAGCGATCGCTATGCCGGGGGCATGGTCGACATGGGCTCCGGCCACCTGCACCCGCTGGACCTGGTGCAGGGCGAGGCCCGTGCGGCGGCAGGCCTTGGTGTGCAGATCTTCGAGCAAACCCCGGTGCTGCGCATCGAACACGGCCCACGGGTAACCGTGCACACCGCCCACGGCCGCGTGCAGGCGGAGCACCTGGTACTGGGTTGCAATGCCCACCTGGAGGGCCTGGAGCCAACGCTCAGCGGCAAGGTGTTGCCAGCCGGCAGCTACGTGGTGGCCACCGAGCCGCTGCCCGAAGCGCTGGCGGCCAGCCTGATCCCGCAGAACATGGCCCTGTGCGACCAGAAAGTGGGCCTGGACTACTACCGGCTCACGGCAGACCACAGGCTGCTGTTCGGGGGCGCTTGCCACTACTCCGGGCGCGACCCTCGCGACATCGGCGCCTACATGCGGCCCAAGGTGCTCAACGTGTTCCCGCAACTGGCCAACGTGCGCATCGATTACCAGTGGGGCGGCATGATCGGCATCACGGCCAACCGGTTCCCGCAGGTGGGGCGGCTGCGCCAGCACCCCAACGTCTACTACGCCCAAGGCTATTCGGGCCATGGGCTGAACGTGACCCACTGGACCGCCAAGCTGTTGGCCGAGGCTATAGCCGTGGGCCACAGCCAGGGCCTGGACGTGTTCAGCGCCGTCCCCCACCTCACCTTCCCCGGCGGCAAGGCCCTGCGCTCGCCGTTGTTGGCCATGGGCATGCTCTGGTACCGCCTGCGCGAAGCGCTCGGTTAACCCCCTGTGCAGCAGGCCCTGTGCTAACCTGCCCCGCTAAAAAAGCGCCCCGCTACCCCAGCGGGCGCTCAAAGGGAAGCGGGCATTGCTGCCCCGGTTAGTTCAGGACTCCTCACCCATGCAGTTCCACAAGAACATCAACGCGTTGCGGGCGTTGGCTGTGATCTCCGTCGTGCTCTACCACTTCAAGACAGCCGGCCTGAGCGCCGGCTTCATTGGCGTGGATGTGTTCTTCGTGATCTCGGGTTATCTCATGACCCGGATCATCGCCACCGGCCTGCAAGCCGGGCAGTTCTCGCTCATCGCTTTCTATGCCGCCAGGGCGCGCCGGATCATTCCCGCGCTTGCCGCGCTGTGCGTGGCACTGGCCGTGTTCGGTTACTTCTTCCTGCCCACGGACGACTACCGGGAGTTGTTGCGCACCACCAAGGAAAGCCTACTGTTCACGTCCAACCACTACTTTGCCAAGGACGGCAGCTACTTCGACGCCCCACTGCAGGAAAACTGGCTGCTGCACACCTGGTCGCTGTCGGTGGAATGGCAGTTCTACCTGCTCTACCCGCTGATACTCATGGCCCTGTTCAGGCTGGGCAACCTGCGTAAGGTGAAGCTCATGGTGGCGGCCTTGGGGGCTTGTTCCCTTGCGGCTTCAATGGCCTACAGCGCCAGCCACCCTGTAGGTTCGTTCTTCCTGTTGCCTACCCGGGCGTGGGAAATGATTGCCGGCGGGCTGGTGTATCTGTACCCATTGAAGCTTTCGGGGCGGGCGTTGGCCGCCTCTGAAGGCACAGGCCTGGCACTGATTGGCGCTGCCCTGGTGGTGCTGCCACACGACGCTGCCTGGCCCGGTTACCTGGCCCTGGTGCCCGTTGCCGGTGCCATGCTGGTGATCCAGGCCAACTCCGACAGCGCTTTTGCACGCAACCGGTTGCTGCAGTTTTTAGGTAAGTGCTCGTATTCAATCTACCTGTGGCATTGGCCGCTGGTGGTGTTTCTGTATACCTGCGGGTTGCTGGAAAACAGGCTGGCGACCACGGTCGCTATGTTCTTGTCGGTGGGCCTGGGTGCGCTCTCCTACTATGGCGTCGAGGCCAGAACACGCAAAGTGGCACGGCCAGCCATGGGCCTTGCCCGCTACGTTGGCATGGGCCTGGTGGTGGTTGCCGCTGCCGGCGCGCTGGGTTCTGCGGTCAAGCACAACCCTCAGGTGCGCTGGGTTAAGCAAGACGGAAAACCGGAATACGAAAGCAAGCTGTATACCCAGCAGTGCGCACCGAACGCATTTGGCGCTTCGCAATGCCAGTTGGGCTCTGGCGAAATCAGGGCCATTCTGCTGGGTGACAGCCATGCCCAGTCAACCGCGGCGGCCTTGATGCTGGAAACCGATCAGGCGGCGCTTGGCTGGGCCCGCGCGGGCTGCCCTACCCTGATCGAGTTCCAGATGAACAACAAGGAGGTCGAGCGCAACTGCAAGGCGTTCAATGCCGAGAAGTTCGCGATACTGCAAACAGAGCATCAGGGGGTGCCGCTGTTCCTGTTCAGCCGCGCGGCGCTGTACACCGACCCGCGTCGCCACAGCGGTTACAGCCTGTACTTCGAAGGGGTACAGGGCCAAGGCAGCCGTGCGTTCGAGCAGCGGTTCATCCAGGCTTACACCGACACGGTCTGCATGCTGGCAAGCCACCGGCCCGTTTACATCGTCAAGCCCATCCCGGAAATGCCGTTCAGTGTTTACAAGGGGTTGAGCCTGCAGGCGCGGGTATTGGGCATCAAGGCTGATATCTCAACCCCACTGGCGGATTACCTGGCCCGCAACCGCCTGGCGCTGTCAGCCATGGACACGGCGGCGGCCACGTGCAACGCCAAGGTCATCGACCCGGTGCCGTACTTGTGCCCTGATGGGAAATGCATGGGGTCCAAGGGTGGGGTGCCGCTGTATTTTGACGACAACCACTTGATCGATGCCGGCAACGAGCAATTGCGCGGGTTGTTCAAAGGCACGCTGGCGCGCTAAGCGCCACAGGGGCATCAGCACTCCACAAAGGCGACGGCCAGGCCCCCTCGGGACGTTTCCTTGTAATTGGCGTGCATGTCTGCCCCGGTGTCGCGCATGGTGCGAATCACCCGGTCCAGCGAGATGAAATGCTCACCGTCGCCGCGCAAGGCCATCTGCACGGCGTTGATCGCCTTCACCGCAGCAATGGCGTTACGCTCGATGCAGGGCACTTGCACCAGGCCGCCCACCGGGTCGCACGTCAGGCCCAGGTTATGCTCCAGGGCAATTTCCGCCGCGTTTTCCAGCTGCGGCGGCGTTGCCCCCAGCACCTGCGCCAGGCCGGCGGCAGCCATCGAACAGGCTGAACCCACCTCGCCCTGGCAACCCACTTCCGCACCGGAAATAGAGGCGTTCTTCTTGCACAGGATGCCCACCGCTGCCGCGGCCAGCAGGAAGTCCACCACATCGGCATCAGAGGACGTGGGGTTGAACTTCATGTAGTAGTGCAGCACGGCGGGGATGATACCCGCAGCACCGTTGGTGGGCGCCGTGACCATGCGCCCGCCGGCTGCGTTTTCTTCGTTGACCGCCAGGGCGAACAGGTTGACCCACTCCATGGCGCTGAGGGTAGAGCCGATCACGTTGGGCTTGCCCAGTTCCTGAAGGCTGCGGTGCAACTTTGCCGCACGGCGCTTCACATGCAGCCCGCCCGGCAGGATGCCTTCGTTGCGCAAGCCGTTGTTCACGCACTCACGCATGGCCGCCCAGATCCGCAGCAGGCCTTCGCGCACGTCTGCCTCAGGCCGCCAGGCACGTTCGTTGGCCATCATCAGCTGGGCCACGCTCAGGCCGTGAAGCTTGCACAGGCTCAGCAACTGCTCGGCGCTGTCAAATTCGTACGGCAGGGCCACCGCCTGGCTATCGCCAGCCGGCTGGTCGATTTCTGCCTGCTCGACGATGAAGCCGCCGCCGACCGAGTAGTAGGTCTGGCTGAGCAAGCTGGCGCCGTTGTCGAAGGCTTCGAGGCGCATGGCATTGGGGTGATACGGCAGGTCTTCGTCCAGCAGCAGCATGTCTTGCGCATAGTCGAAGGTCAGCGGCTGGCTGCCATCGAGCATCAGGCAACGCTCCTGCAACACCTGGCCGATGCGCGAGTCGATGGTGGCCGGGTCGATGCGATCAGGCCATTGGCCCATCAAACCGAGCAGGCACGCCCGGTCAGTGGCATGCCCTACCCCGGTTGCCGACAGCGAACCGTACAGACGCACTTCGACACGCTGGGCGCGGGCCAGCAGGCCTTGCTCGCGCAATGCCTGGGCGAAGGTTGCCGCAGCGCGCATCGGGCCCACTGTGTGTGAGCTGGAGGGGCCTATGCCGATTTTGAAGAGGTCGAAAACACTGATAGCCATGCTAAAACCTGACCGGTGGATGCCTTGTGGCATGCAACGGATATGCGAAGAAAGTGGGCGCTAGCGCCTGTTATAGGCAATACTGGCCCTCATCCTCTGGAATGACCAACGATACTTCCTAAGCAAGGCTTTAGCAGGGCTAAACAATGCGGCATCAACTCACTGGCCAATCGTTTGTCTGGCTGCATGTCTTCGCCTGCGCGGCGCGGCACCTGTCGTTCACCCGTTGCGCCGAGGAGCTGCACATCACCCCCGGAGCCGTCAGCCAGCAGATGCGTCAGTTGGAAGACCGCCTGGGCTATCGCCTGTTCGTGCGCCGGGCGCGTGGCGTAGAGCTCAGTGCCGAGGGCCAGCGCCTGGCACAGACCGTGGCTGAGGCCTACGGCAGCATCGAGGCCGAACTGCTGCGCCTGGACGCGGGTGAAATCCGCGGGACCGTGCGGGTGCGCTCGATCCCGTCATTTTTGGCCAAGTGGCTGACCCCCCGCCTGCCGCGCTTTCAGCAACGCTACCCGGACATCGAACTGCGGCTGGTGGCTGAAGACAGTGCCCAGGCCCTGACCCCGGGGGACTTCGACCTGGCCATCGACCTGAACGATGGCAGTTACCCCGGCATGCTTTCTACCCCGCTGCTGGCCGAGCAGATCTTCCCGGTCTGCTCCCCCGGCCTGCTGCGTGGCCGCCCGCCCCTGCACGGGCCGGCCGACCTGGTGCACTACCCGCTGCTGCACGACATCACCGCCTGGCGGGGCAGCTCGGAGTATGCAGAATGGGAGTTCTACCTGGAGGGTATCGGCGCCGCCGCGCAGGATGTGCGCCGCGGGCACACCTTCAACCGCAACCACCTCACCATCGAGGCGGCCATTGCCGGCCTGGGCGTGGCCATTGCCCGGCGGACACTGCTCAATGACGAGCTGGAACGTGGCGCGCTGATCGTGCCGTTTGGCGTGGCCATCGCCAACCACAAGCGCTATGTGGTGCACTACCCGCCTGGCGGCCTGAACCAACCCGGCGCGCGGGCCGTGCATGACTGGCTGGTGGCTGAGGCCCACAGCTTTCGCGAGTTGCACCCGCTGGGCCAGGGCCCGACGCCCACTCAATAGGCGTGCTTGCCGGTAAAGGCGTTGAGGGTGCGCACCAGAATCACGAAATCGAGCCACAGCGACCAGTTGTTGATGTATTCGATGTCCGAATCCACGCGCTGGATCATCTGCTCGATGTCCCGGGTCTCCCCCCGGAAGCCGCGCACCTGGGCCAGGCCAGTCATGCCGGGCTTGATGTTGTGGCGGGCGAAGTAGTCGACGATGTCCGGCGAATACAGGGTGTCGTGCTGCAGGGCGTGGGGCCTGGGGCCCACCAGCGACATCTCGCCGGTCAGCACATTGAACAGCTGAGGCAGCTCGTCGAGGCTGGTGCGGCGGATGAACGCGCCCACCTTGGTCAGCCGGGGGTCGTGCTTCTGCGCCTGCTTGATCTCCCCGCCATCGGGTTGATGCACGTGCATGCTGCGAAATTTCCAGATACGGAACGACTCACCGGTCCAACCCGTGCGCTCCTGGCGAAAGAACACCGGGCCCGGGCTGTCGAGCTTGATCGCCAGGGCCACCGCCAGCAGCACCGGTGAAGCACATAGCAGAATCAGCGCAGCGAGCACTTTGTCTTCCAGGTTTTTCAGGAACAGGCTCATGCCGGTGAGCGGGGTTTCGGAAAGCGTCAGCACTGGGATGCCGGCAATTTCACGCACGCTGTGGTTGATCAGGCGCAGCGAGAAGATATCGGGCACCCAGTTCACGGCGATGCATTTGTCCAGCAGCTTGAAGTACACCTGGTTGATCACCTCTGAACCACCCAGGGGTGTCACCAGGTAGACGGTGCGGATGGCATGGCGGGCAACGATGTCGTCCAGCTCGCCGATATGCCCAAGCACCGGCAGGCGTTGCTTGGCCTCGGCGGCTTCTGGCGCGTCGGCAGGGGCCGGGCCCAGCAGCACGCAGCCCAGCACCCGTTCGCCGAACCACGGGTTGTTGCTGATTTTCTGGTAAAGGAAATTGGCCAGGTCACCCTCACCGATGATCAGGGCGTTTTCCAGGCGGGCGTGGGCCGTGAACCGTTTTTGCAACTCGCGCACGGCAATGTGCATAAAAAGCTGGGCGATGTAGCCAATAATGAACAGCTGTACCACCAACAGCCGGGAATAGGTTTCGCTCTGCTTGGTCAGAAACGCCATCACCACCAGGAAGCAGAAGGTGGCCGACCAGGCCTTGAACAAGCGAAACGCCTTGATCGACAAGCTGACATTGGTGCGGTAGATGGCGTAATGGTCATAGATGACGGCCAGGGCACCGATCAGCAACAGCAGCATGATCACGTAGTCGGAGGTGATGTAGCCAAACTGGTCGTAGATCAGGTACCAGGCGATCCCGGTCACGGCGATGCCGTCCAGGCCCGCCTGAATGGCGTTGCTCACACTGCTTCTGCGCTGAAGCAACGAACGGCTGCTTCGGGGTTCGAAAACCATTTCAGACCTCTTCGGTGGGTGCCTGGCAACTGCCAGCGATCAAACAGCCAACCTGAAAACAGCGTAAGCGAAGCGGGTGAAGCGCCGATGCATTGATCTCACTGTAGCATCATGGCGAGCGGCTGCTGAACAGCAGGGTGCGTAGCAGAAACAGCGGGTTACCGGCCACATAGCGCATGAACAGGCGCTTGGGTTCTCGCACCAGGCGGTACAACCACTCCAGCCCGAAGCGCCGCAGCCAGCCCGGCGCACGGCTGACCTTGCCCCCCAGAAAATCCAGAATCGCCCCGCCACAGATGATCAGGCACGGTTGGCCGCTTTCGGCCAGCGCTGCCGCCACGGCTTCCTGCCGTGGCATGCCCATGCCCAGCACGATCAGGTCGGGCCGGTGCTTGCCGGCCAGCTCCAGATAGGTGTCGATGGCGGCGAACCCATCGTGCACCGACACCGGCTGTACCCCAAAGGTAGCCGCGCCGCGCTGCGCGGCCTGGCCCAGGTAGGGCTGGCGCGTGCCCCAGAACGCCACGCGGCGGCCACGGTACGCCCCCAGCAGCCTGGGGATGAAGTCGGTGCCGTTCATGTTCAGGCCCGGCGCCAGCCCCAGCCTGCGGTACAGAATGGCCATGCCCGAACCGTCACGCAGCAGCACGCCTGCCGACAGCAGCGCCTGGCAGTAGGCGCTGTCGCGCACTACCAGGTTCATGGCATGGGCGTTGACGAAACCCAGTACGGTAGGCGCAGTGGGGGCAGCGAGCTGCGCAAGCAGCCCCTGGGCTGCGTCATTGTTCTGCACAACCTGCAGCTGATCGATGATGCGTTGCCAGCGCTGCCGCCAAAGTCGTCGAGGCATCAGTCGTCATCCCGTTTGGAGCGCACCCACTCGACCTGGCGCTTGATCAGAAAGCCCAGGTACAGCGGGATCTTGCGGGCGGCATAAAAAGGCGCGTACAGCAGCACAGAAAACGGAATGACCTCCCGGCAGAAGCGCAACCACGCCAGGCCAACGGCAAGCGCCAGCAACACTAGCGCCCAGAGGGCTAGCCAGGCCGGCGTTGCCAGGCCCAGCACGGCGTAGGCCAGCCAGGTCAGCAGATTCAGCCCGAGCAAGGCCAGCACCAGCAGCGCTAAAGGTGGCACCAGCAGGTCCAGGGTCAGGGCTGCCAAGTCACCGTTGCGTTGCTGCACCGCGGCCATGGCCCGCCTTGGGGCATCGGCCAGAATCAGGCCCAAGTGGCCATGCTCCCAACGGGTGCGCTGGCTGTTGAGGCCCTGCTGGCTCACCGGAAACTGGCTGGTCACCAACGCCTCGGGGCAGAACAGCGGGGGCTTGCCTTGCTGGCACAGGTCCAGCCCGAGTTTTATGTCTTCGACCAAGTGGCCGTTGGCCAGGTCGACACCCGCCAGGTCCTGCCAACGGAACGCCATGCCTGCCCCCATCAGCTGGCACGGCAACCCCAGGCGGGCCCAGCCCCGTGGGCGCACCAGGTTTTTTACCCGCCAGGCAAATTCGGCGACCTGCACTTTCGCCCCGGCACCTGCCGGTGCGCGCATCAGGTACAGCCCCTGCACCGGCCTGCCCGCCTCAACGCAACGGCGCGCCAGGCGCTCGATGGCGCCCTCGCCCACCACGCAGTCGGCATCCACCACGATCACCACGTCCGGGGCCTGGCTTGCCAGGTGACGCAGGCCGAAGTCCAGCGCATAGCCCTTGCCACGCAACTGTGCGTCCTGGCGCTCGACCACCTCAGCGCCAGCAACGCCAGCCCGCCGCGCGGTGTCATCGGTGCAGTTGTCCGCCACCACCAGCAAGCGGTCGCCGGGCAGCAGTTGGGGGGTGATGCTGGCCAGGGTAGTGGCGATGATCAACGCCTCGTCATGGGCGGGCACCAGTACCGCCACCCGCGGCCTTGCACCACCGGCCATCGGCCGTTGCCGGCGCGCGGGCAGGCAAGCCAGCACCACCTGCAGCAAAAGCACCAGCACCGGCACCAGGGCGATCAACGCCAGCACGCCCAGCAACCCACCCAATACACTAATCATGCGTCTGCCTTGAAATAACCGGCCAGCCGGGCCGCCTCGGTATCGATGTCATGGCGTTGCAGTACACGGTGGTAAGCCGCGTCGCCCATGCGCTGCAGGTTCTGCACCGGTTGCGCCAGGCAGTCAGCCATGGCTTCGGTCAGTTGCTCCACATCGCCAGCCGGCACCAGCCAGCCATTTTCACCAGGGCGTACCAGTTCGGGGATGCCCGCCACATAGGTAGTGAGTACCGGCCGGCGCAAGGCCATGGCCTCCATGATGACCACGGGCAGGCCCTCGGCAAAGCTGGGTAAAACCAGCGCGCGTGCTGCGAGGATTTCTTCACGCACCTGTGCGCTGCTTATCCACCCAGTAACCCGTACATGGCACTGCAGCCCGTAGCGGTCAATCAGCCGCTCGATCTCCCCGCGCATCTCGCCGTCACCTGCCAGCACCAGCTCGAACGCCGTCGCCTCGGCGGCGAGCCTGCGCGCCGCCTCCAGCAACAGCAACTGGCCCTTCTGTTCGCACAAGCGCCCCACGCACACCAGCCTGGGCGCGGCGGGCACCGCTGCAGCCGGTACCGCATGAAAGGCCTGCTCAAGGCCACAATGCACCACTTTTATCCGGGGCCAGTGCTCGTGGGCCACCCAACGGTACAACTGGCTGCGCCCATAGGCGCTGACGGCTGCCACGAACGCGGCGCGTCGGGCCTTTTCACCCAGGTGCAGGAACTGCGGTTTATCGAACTCTTCAGGCCCGTGCACGGTAAAGCTGTACGCAGGGCCACCCAGTGCGTTGGCCAGCATCACCACCTCAGCCGAATTGGTGCCGAAATGGGCATGCACATGGCTGGCCCCACTGGCCTGCAACCACTGCAGCAACTGGCAGGCCTCGGCCAGGTAGATCACATGGTAGGGCCAGGCCCGGTCGGCTCGGCGGCCCATGCCCAGGGCCAGGCGCAGTGCCTGAAGAAACCGCCGGGGTTGATGGCGCAGCACGTGCCAGGTGGGTGCGATCAATGCACGCAAGCCGCCTTGCAGCACGTAACGGGTCTTGAGCTTTTCGCTGGCATCGTCGGCATCCTGCACCTCGGCATCCCACCCCCGCAGCGCCAGACGCTGCACCTGCACACCCAGGCGCTCCAGCGCCAGGATCTCGCGGCGGATGAAACTGTGGCTCACCTTCGGGTACTGATTGATGAAGTAGGCGATACGCATACGAATCCAGATCCAAACCCGCTTGATGGCCTAGCGCCTGTGTCAGCCCTGTTCCTGGCTGTCGATCACCGGCGGTCTGCCCACTGCCGATACACGCTCAACGCATGCATCCCCCTGTCTACCTTGTAGTTCATGGTTGCCACCCGCGCCCGCCAATGCCGCCTGCAAACCTGCGAAAACCTCCAGCAACAGCGCCTGCCGGCGCCGGTACATAGCACGCTTTTTGGCCGGGATGTCCGCCTCGGCGCGCTGTGCGGCCAACAAGGGTATGGCGAAGAAGCCTTCACGGTGCGACGCCATGCCGCCGCTCTCCTGCCAGATAACGTCATAGTCCGCTGCCAGGGGCTTGCCCTCGTCATGGCCGAAATAGGCATGCCGATGGTGGCGGTAGGCGTCGCTCACGGCGTTGATTTCCGCCACGCCCAGGCACCGGGCCAGGCATTTGAGCGCCTCCAGCAGCAGGCTGCGGGGGCGCAGGCCTTCGAAATCCTTGGTCAGGTCGCGGTAGATGGCCAGCGAGGTGTCGCTGTCGATACCCTTGTGGATGCCCTGCACGGCACCGACGAACATCACCAGCGGCCCTTCGCTGCGGCTAAGAGTGAACGCCAGCGAAGCGACCCGCAGATCACCTTGGAACAGGTTCAGCACCAGTTCGCCCTCGCGCTTGAACCAGACTGGGCGGTCCAGTACCAGGCTGCAACCCGCAGAGTGGGCAGAAAGGTCATACAGCACAATGGACTGATCCCGGCCCTCCACAAGCAGGTACGGAAATTGGCCAGCCACCACTTCAAAATGCGCAGCCACCGCCTCCAGCCGGCGCCGCGCCGCCCAGCCCCGGCTGATGTACGGCCATTGCACGACGCCTATGCCGTCCATGCCCAGCCGCTGCCAGCAATCAGGCCCCAACGCCGCCTGCATGCGTTGCATGAACCGGCCAAGGTCATGGCGGTGGATGAGCATCTGCTGCACCAGCCGGCGCTTGCTGTTCAATGCCCGCAACGAGTAACCCGGTTGCAGGCTGGATACGCTTTTGACGAGGGTGCCGAGCATCATCGGTGGGCTCTCACTTGTACTCGATCAACGTCGATTTGCCGGCCAGCAGGCGCTGGCGCCAAAATTTCAGCTGCCCCAGCATTTCCGGGAACTTGCCAATGACCAGAAACACCGCCTGCAGCCAGTTTTCCTTGGGGGTGCGCCGACCACGACGGGCCAGGCGCACGACCTGCAGCGGGTACACAGCCAGCAGCAACCACCCCCAGGCACCCAGCGCCAGGCAGGCCAGCACCACCACCAACGGTACGCCCAGGCCCCACAGCCATGCCCGGCGTGACTCCTGCACCCAATGCCGCTCAGGGGGCGCACCGTGCAGTTGCGCGCCTTCGGCATAGGCAAAGCCGGCCCGCTGGGAGCGCCGCCACCATTGGCTGAAACGGGTCATGGCCGCGTCGTGCAGGGTCATCTCGGCGTCCAGGCGCCAGACCTTCCAGCCTGCAGCCCGCAGGCGTACGCACAACTCAGGCTCCTCGCCCGCAATCAGGCCTGGGCGAAACCCACCGACGGCGTCAAAGGCCTGTACCCGCATCAATGCATCGCCACCGCAGGCCCTCGCCTCGCCCACCGGGGTGTCCCACTCCATGTCGCAAAGCAGGTTAAAAGGCGTCTGCCGGGCAAAGCGCTCGCGGCGGCGCCCGCACACCACGGCTACATCGGCGTGCTGCTGCAAAAAGGCCTGGGCGGTAGCCAGCCAGCGCGGTGCCACCTCGCAATCGCCGTCAACGAATTGCACCCAGTGCAAGCCCGGCACTGACCGCAGCAGGGCTGCAAAGCCTTCATTGCGGGCGCGGGCAGCGGTAAAGGGGATGCGCAGGTCCAGCGCGAGCACCTGAACACCCAGGCTTTGCGCCAGTGCCACGGACCCATCCGTGGACCCGGAGTCCACATACAACACGCTGTCGGTGCCCTTAGCCAGGGACTGAAGGCAGCGCACCAGGCGCTGGCCTTCGTTGCGGCCAATCACCACCACGCCCAGCTCGGGCGTAACGCTCACTCGACAGCCTCCGCACCGGCTGTGCGCCTGGCCTTGACCGTGGCAGGCACCCCCACCGCAATGCAGTTGTCCGGGACGTCCACCAGCACTACGGCATTGGCCCCGATGATCACGTTGTTACCGATGCGGATATCCCCCAGCACCTTGGCCCCGGTGCCGATATCCACGTTGTCGCCGAATACCGGCGCCACCGGCCTGTCCACCCGTTTCAGCCCCACGACCACGCCATTGCGGATCCGGCAATTGTCACCGAAGCGCGCATAGCCACTGACGACGATGCCGCCAAAGTGGTCGATGACGAAATTACGGCCGATCACCGCTTCGCAGGGCAACTCGACGCCGGTGATGATCTGCACGAACTTGAACAGCACTTTGTAGATGAACGAAAACAGCTTGCGCAACAAGGCCGGGCGCACCCCGTAGCGCCAGCGCCCGAAGCGGTACACCAGCAGCACCCAGAACCCCTGGGCGCCCCAATCGCCTCCATGGGCCCGCAGGTCGGCACGGATATTCTCGAACATGGCGCGTACTACCTCGTGGGTTGGGTGGCGTAGCGGGTTTTGAGCAGCAATGACCACGTCGCCTTGCTGTGGCGCCAGCACGCCAACAGCGCAGCCCGCCCCCGGCGCTTGAGCAAGGCCTTGAGCGCCAGCACCAGGTCGCCCAGGCTGACCAGCAGCATGTGCAGGGCCAAGCCGGCAATGCCGTGGTGTTTGCGAAAGTACAGCAGCTCGCTTTCGATCTGGTAAGCAGAGATCTGCCGGCTGGCCGCCTCCAGTTCGGCTACCGACTTGGAGCTTTCGCCACCGATGTGCACCACCGTGGTGTCGGGGTAGAACACCACCTTCCACCCCGCCGCCTTGACCCGCTTGCAGTGGTCCACCTCTTCGTAATAGAGGAAGAACCGTGGGTCGAACAGGCCCACCTGGTCCAGCACTTCACGGCGTACCAGGTAGAAGCAGCCTGGCAGCCAGTCGCATTCGCGTACCGAGGCATGGTCCCAGCCCATCTCGTCGACCATTTTCAGCCCGGGTAAAAACCGCCCCAACCCTGTGCGCCCTGCAAACACATTCAACGGAGTGGGAAAGTACCGGCAGCTTGGCTGCAAGTCGCCATCACGCCCTTCCAGCCTGACGCCGAGCACCCCACATTGGGGGTCGCTTTCCATGTACGCCAAGGTTTTGCGCAAGGTGTCGGCAGCCACGAACGCATCGGTATTGAGCAGCAACGCATAGCGGCCTTGCAGGTGCGCCAACAGCTGATTGTTGGCGCGGCCGAACCCTACGTTCTGTTGGTTGGCCAGCACTACAGCGTCGGGGCAGACTTGGGCCAGGCGTCGTACGGAGTCGTCGGCAGATGCATTGTCGACCACCAGGTAGCGGGCCAGCTCATCGCTGCCGGCGTGCCGCAGGGCGTCGAACATGGGCTGCAGCAAAGCGCCAGTGTTGAAATTGACCACCAGCACATCCACGGGCTTAGCCATTGTCGCTGTCCCCGAAGAAGTACTGGCGCCGCTGCGCCATCAGCAGTGGCTCGACCTCTGGGTCGTAGGCGCCGTTGCGCTGCTTGACGATGTCGATCCAGGGGTAGGCCTCACAGCGGGCTTCCACCCGTTTGATCAGCGCGTCGGTGGTGCAGATGAAGGTGGCCGGGTTACCGCCATACACCGTGCCGGGCGGCACGTCCTTGGTCACGACGGCACCTGCGGCCACGATCGATTCCGGGCCGATGGTCACCCTGGGCATGACGATGGCGCCGTGGCCGACGAAGCAGTTGTCCTTGATGTCGATGAAACCGACCGAATCCAGGTGCTTGCCGAAGCGGTGCTCGATCAGCAGCACCACCCCGTCGTGCCCGATCAGGGTGCAGTCGGACAACCCCACACTGTTGCCGATGCGCACCAACGACGGGTCGGTGATGTTGCAGCCCTGGTTGACATAGAAGTTACTGCCCACCGAATGAAAGCCACCCCAGCGGGCCAGGTAAGCCCCCCACTCCAACCCGGAAGGGTTGCAGAATTTCTTGTAGAACGCGCGTCCTCGCCCTGTGGAGTGCGCATAGTGCGTCACGGCTCTGCGTATCCATCCGATCATGCTGCCTGGCCTCGCGATCAATGCAATCCAAATTGTCCCTGAAGCGCCACGGTCTCGTTCTTGTGGTTGCTGACCGGTGCGCGCTCATGCCCTGTCGCTTCATTACGCCGCTGCGCTGCGGGCTGCGCTGATCCTCCCGTCAAGGTGCTCGGCCAGGCGTACGGCAAATTGCAGCAGCGGCATGGTCGGGTTGGAAGCACCGCCGGTGGCAAAAATGCTGCTACCCGCCGCATAGAGGTTGTCGGTGCCGAATACCTTGCAATCGGTGTCCACCACCCCGTGCTGTGGTGAAGCGGCCATGCGGGTGGTGCCCATGTGGTGGGCGTGGGGCGAGAGTTTCAGCGGTATTGACGTGTCGTAGACGTAGTCGTTGAGCTTGACGAAGCCCAGCTGCATGTCGGCCCACTGGGTGGCCAGCGTGGTACCGATGCACTTGATGGTGTTGCGGTCCTCGGCGGTGAGCACCCAGTTGACGTTGACCTTGGCCACGCCCAGGGCGTCCTTCTGCTCCAGCAACGAGATACGGCTTTGCAGGCTGGGGAACTGCTCGATCATGGTGCTGATCACCCCATCACCCGGGCAGCTGAAGCGGGCCACGAATTCCACCTTGCCGGCCACGCCCATGTCACACGCCAGGTTTTCCAGAAAATGCTTCACCTCGGCCGTGCGGCCGTAGGTTTGCACCTCAGCCAGCAGCGCGGCCCTGACGTTGCCCTTGCCGATCTTGTACTGCTCGACGAAGGCGTCGGTGGTGTAGTACTCGCGGGCTTCCTGGTCCAGCCCGGGCTTGAGGATGAAGGTACCCATGTCGACGTTCAGGTGCTCCATGAAGCACCCGCCTACCAGCCCGCCCTGGCTGATCACACCGGCATCGGCCAGCGACTGGCTGTTGAGCAACTGCCGGGCATTTTCAATGGCGCCCGCGGCCAGGATGAAATAGCGCGCCACCTGGCGCTGGCGGTTGCCCTCGTAATCAGACAGCACTACGGCCGCCAGGCGACCAGCGGCACTGTCGAATTCCAGGTCGACGCAATTGCAGTTGAGGAACACGTCCAGGCCCTCGGTCTGCTCCAGGGCCGTGGCATACTTTTGCGCAAACCGGGTGGGTGGGCTGAGCAGAAAGCGGTCCGGGTCGAATTCACCGCCATCCAGGCCGGTATTGATGGCCTTGAACGGCGCGCCGGCAGGCAGGTCGACGATGTCCATCGCCGCCGGCAAATAACGCTCGATTTCCCCATAGGGGATGGGCCAGCCCGGCAGGTCGCCCGGGGGCGCGATCGTGAAATCCGAGGGGCTGAACGGTCGGCAGCGGCCTGCCCAATGGTTGGACGTACCGCCTAGGTAACGCAGCCGGGCTTCCTCGGCATACAGTTGCAGGCCGCTGGATGAGCAGGCGTACAGCCCTTGGGAGCGGGGCGAATATGCCTGCCCGCCGCCCTCGGCCAGCAATACGCTGTGCCCGGCAGTTGCCAGGCGCAGCGCCAAGGTGATGCCCGCAGGGCCTGCGCCGATGATGCACACGTCATAGCTGCCCCGCAGCGTTTTCTGCTGCTGATAATCGGCAATCATGCCGGCTGGTCCCGAAAGTACCGGGCGGGCAACACCCAGCCGTTGATCACCACGAAGCCGGCCTGCCCGGCAGGCCTGGCCGCCAGCACCGCCCGGGGGCCAAGCACTGCGCCGCCCACGCCCAACAGTACGCAACTCTGCAGAAAGCCCCTACGACCCACTTGCGACGCACACACTGTCAGCTTCCCCATGATCACCCGACCCGTCCCCAAGAAAGTTACACTTGCCTGCCCCACTACAGCTGCTCGAATACCGCCGTGAGCAATGCCCCGCACACGGCGCCGACCAGCAGCATCGGCAACACCACCAGTTCACGTTTCAGGCTGAATATCCCCAGCTTGCAATTCACGTACACGATCAACACCAGCGTGGGGGCGGTATGCAGGGCGACGCCCCAGATCGCCCAGTCCACCCCGCCCAGGGCCAGCAGCAGCGGCAGCAGCCCCCACAGCGATACCAGGCGGATGATGTTGTCCATGGCCTGGTATTTGGTCAGCCCCAGGGCAATCCATACCTGATGCGCCAATGTATAGCGCAATGTAAGGAAAGAGAGTGAAAGAATCGCGAGCATCGGCCCAGCCTCGCTGTAACGCGCGTCGTACATCCAGCCGATCAGCAGTGGGCTGGCGGTCAGGAAGCCGCCGCAGACAAACAGCACCAGCAGGTCTACCAACAGGCGAAAGCGCTGGTACAGGGCGTTCAGGCGCTGCCGGTCATCGGCACGCGCCGCTTCACTGAATGCGGGCAGAGCCACGGCCCCCACCACCTTCATGATTGCCATCTGCACGGCACCGAGGATCAGCACCGCGATGGAGTACACGCCCAGTTGCGCAGCCGTCATGCTGGCGCCAAACCAGATGCGGTCGCCGTACATGGCCAGCACCCCTACCATCGATGACAACAGGATCCAGCGGCCAAACACAACCAGCTCGGTCAGCGCACTGCGGTCCCACTGCAGCCGGTTGCCATGGCCTTCAAGCGCGGTATGCCCCAGCACCGTCCACACCAGCGCCGACACCAGCCCGGCGATCACCAGCGCCCAGATGGAGTGGGTGAGGTAGCCCAGCACCAGCATCACCAGCAAGCCGACCAATTGCGAAGCCAGGTCTACCAGCACCACACGCTTTTGCTGGAAGGTGCGCACCGCCACATCCAGTTTGGTCGACTGAAAACCCCAAATGACCGCAGACAGGCCGGTGGCTGCCAGTACCCAGGGCAGTACCGGTGCCGCATAGGTGGAATCGGCAGGCCACACGTTCTCCACCTGGGCCAGCCAGGCCAGCAGCGACAGCAGCAAGGTCAGGGCGAACAAGGTGAAGCCGCGAATGATCTGCACGGTCCAGGCGGTATTGAGAAACGCAGGGTCATCGCCCCGGTGGCTCTGGATGATGTTCTGCCGAAGGCCCACGTCTGACAGCAAATGCAGCAGCACGGATACCGTGGTGGCGATGACCATCACGCCGAACATTTCCGGGAGCAGAAGGCGCGCCATGATCAGGTTGCCACCCAGGCGCATGAGCTGCGATGCCACCTGCGACACCAGGTTCCACGACCCGGCATGCAGGGCCCGCGAGCGCAGGCTGGCGGCGGCTGGCACATCAATCGACGGCATGCGTTCAATCTCTGACTGAATGGCTAAAAGTCACTATAGTTTCATTTAGCCACGTTGCTAGCCGTTGCCCACCAAGGGAAAGGTGTACATAGCCGATGCCTGAACATTTACGCGCGCTGATCGTCATCCTGTTTCTGGCAACCGTGGTTTTCGTGCTGGCTCGCCGGCCAGCCACCGACCTGATTCCACCCGCCGACTTCAAGCGCCGGCGCAACCTGTGGTTCGTGTTGACGGTACTGGCGTTCGTGTCCCAGAGCTTCTGGCTGTACGTCATTGCGGCGGGCGTGATCCTGTACCTGGCCGGGCGCCGGGAGCACAACCCAACGGCGCTGTTCTACATGCTGCTGTTCCTGATCCCCCCTGCGGCGGTACAGGTGCCAGGGTTTGGCGTGGTCAACTACCTGGTCGATCTCAACCACATTCGGCTATTGACCCTGTGCGTGCTGTTGCCGGCGGCCCTGGCACTGCGCCGTCAACCCGATGGGCTGCGCTTTGGCCGCACCTGGGCCGACCGGCTGCTGGCAGCCGGCCTGCTGCTGATGGGCGGGCTGTACCTGCGCGAAACCACGCTCACCGACACTCTGCGCCAGGCCCTGTACCTGTACATCGATGTGTTCCTACCCTACTACGTTGCCAGCCGTGGGCTGCGCCACCTCAGTGAGTTCAAGGACGCGATGCTGGCCTTCGTGCTGGTGTCATTTGTGCTGGCGATCATTGCGGTGGCCGAATACGTGCGGCACTGGCTGCTCTACAGCGCGCTGATCGACGCCATGGGCGTGCCCTGGACCCTGTCCGGTTACCTCAGCCGAGGCGGGGCATTGCGTGCCAGCGTCACTACCGGGCAGGCCATCGTGCTGGGTTACGTGATGAGCGTAGCCATTGGCTTGTTCCTGTTTGTGCAGGGCTACGTACGCCGCCCGCTTCACCGGCTGATGGGCGCACTGTTGCTGGCTGCCGGGCTGTTTGCGCCGTTGTCCCGGGGGCCGTGGATTGGCGCGGTGGTTATCGTGGCGGTGTTCATTGCCTTAGGTAGGGGGGCGGTAAAGCGACTGACGCTGCTGGCAGCGGCCGGCATGCTCGCCGTGCCCTTGCTCAGCGTGGTACCGGGTGGTGACAAGGTGCTGGACCTGCTGCCATTCATTGGCAACCTGGAAAAAGAAAACATCACCTATCGCGAACGGCTGATGGACAACGCCTGGATCGTCATCCAGCGTAATCCGCTGTTCGGCTCGTTCGATTTCCGCAACACGCCCGAAATGCAGTCGATGATCCAGGGCGAAGGCATCATTGATATCGTCAATACCTACATCAACCTGGCGCTGCGGGTGGGGCTGGTGGGGCTGGGCCTGTTCGTCGCGTTCTTCGCGGTGGTGCTGCATGGCATCTACAAGGCCATGCGCAGTTTCGAAGACAAGGACGACGAGCGAAGGCAGCTGGGCCGGGTGCTGCTGGCCACGCTGGTCGGCATTCTGGTCATCATCTTCACCGTCAGCAGCATTACCTTCATCCCCATCGTGTACTGGTCAATCGCGGGCATTGGTGTGGCCTATGTGCACATGGTGCGCAGGCTTCACCAGCGCCAGGCGTTGCCGCTTGCAGACCCCGCCACCGGCCCCCCGGTGTTTAACTACAACGCCAGGGTGT